>JAJYCM010000165.1 GCA_021778375.1 Bacteroidota bacterium | reverse complement strand
TAGAGTTGTTCAGGCGAAGAATTTCTATGGCTAAAATGGGTAAATATTTAAATAGAACCGGGATGTTAATTTCTTACGTGCTTAATGATAAGCCCATTATGAGCCGTAAAGCCAAGGATAAGATGAGAATAAGGATATGCAAATATTTAACCCGCCAGGATATGCGGAAAAGAAAACAATAAGGGAATTCATATAATAATAAACAAAGCAGCAGCTCTATTACAATTATTATTATCAGCTAATCAATTTGAAATAATATAGTGAGAATATAACTAATAGTCTAATATCAGTTTACTCAAATATGGAAATAGCTGTTAAATCAGCGCAAATGAACTTTTAAGATTTTTCAAAACAAATCAATTTATTGAAAGGGTTAACAATGTACTTAGAAATATTTTTATCGGTTGTATTGATTGTTTTAGTAATCTTATTAGTGGTAATGGTTAGGCTGTTAATTAGCGCCTTAAAATTTAACAATATACTGTCCGATGAATTGAGGGAAGCCCGTCAGATTATCATGACTAATAATGAAACTTCCAGAAAATTAGATGTCTTAATTCAACACCTAACTGCCAAAAGGCAAGGTTCATAATTATTTATGTCAAGACCTATAGCAAATACAATTTCATACTTTTCTCATGATACTGATATGAGTGAAGATGACAAGTTGGAAAAAGTCGAGTTCAAATACGGACTTATGGGCTATGCAATCTATAATAAAATTCTTGAAAGAGTTTATAAGACTTACGGGAATTTTAATATACAAAGCTCTGAAGATTTTAAAATGTATGGACAGAAATGGAGAGTTGAAGCTGAAATGTTGAAAGAAATAGTTAACTATATGCGCGAAATATTTTTATTCCCATCTGATAATTTTGTTTCGAACGGTGTAAAGAAAAGAATGAAAAAAATTAAAGCCGAAAGGGATCGCAAGCGTAACTACTATAAAAAGAAAGAGGTTACAAAGAAGGTTTTAGACGTCCAAAATACCGCTAAAACACCGCTAAAAGACGTCTATAAGACGGATTGTTCCAAACAAACTAAAGTAAATAAAAGTAAACTAAATAAAATTAAATTAAAGAAAATAAAAGAAAAGAATATTAATATTAATAATAACTCCGGCAAGCCGGAGGATGATTTTATTGATCAACTTTTCGGATTGTTCCTTGTTGAATTCAAACAAGCAAGGAAGGAGGACTACGTCGTTGTATCGAGAGAGAAAGAAAGAAGCTCAATCGTAAAGTTGCTGGGACATTATAAAAATCAAAATCCGGAAAAGGATTCGAGACAAACTGTCGTTGACTTCCAAGCCCTATTCAAGCAATCACTGACTGTGGATGATAGGTTCTTACAGGAGAATATTTCACCCTCAATGATTCTAAATAAATTGAATTTTATAAAAACAAAACTAAAGGGAAATAATGCAGGAAATAATAAAACAAATGGAGCAACAACTAGCCAAATTACCGGAGCAGTTGCAAAAGCCTTTGATCTCATTAAATACCCCCGTGATAGCTGAAAAGGGTTTATCCCGTTTGCGGGAAATGTCGGTTTATTGGGGCGATCTAAATCTGAAAACTGTTTTGCAGCAGAATTTAAGAATTGCAAAAGCATTTCCTCAATTGCCGGAAGGTTTTTATGAAATACTTAATCAACGATTAAGGGAAAAAGAATTTACGGATAAAAGGCTGATTGATGCAGTTAATCATGTGATTGATACCTGCCAATATCCAATTCCAACAGCGGCAAACTTTCTGTCCTACGACAGGAATGTGGAAATACTAACTCACTCTGATTTGGTAGGACAATTATCTGGCGATAAAAAAGTCTTCGACAAATATGAGCCGATAAGAGTTCCGGGTTCGGATATGCCTCTGTATGCGCGTAAAGAAGACGTAATTAAATACGGGCTAATGAAATGGAACCAGTAGCGCGGCAAGCCGCAATTATGAATTTTGAACCTGCCAGCCGGCAGGCTGGTTTTGAACGAAGCACATCGAAATATCTTAGGTAGAAAATGAAAAAGGATAAATTGAAAAAAGTAAAAACGGAAAAACTAAGTCATTATAAGCCATGTCCAAAACATGGTAAAGATTATTTAGTGCAGGAAGGCGTGGCAGTTTTTTGTTATGCAGAAACTCCGGGAGAGATACTCCCCTACTGCTTCTATCATGTATTTAAAACCGGAAGGCGGAAATAAAGTGACGAGGACCAGAGTGACAAGTAACGAGTAACTAGTGACGAGTGAAAATTTTTCAGAAAATTAAATGAGGAAAAAACAAATGAGTCTTAAAAAAGAATTTCTTAAAATAAAAATTAAAGATGAACGCGTTCACTTAGATTGGCAGCTCAAAAGAGAAGATGATACCTATGACAAATATTCTCTTGAAAGCAAGGATGCGCCGCATCCATCATTTCCACTGAAAATTCTTGAGCTGCGAAATTATGTAAATGATATTTCCGATTTACGTCTTGACAAAGATGAGATACACAAACTAAAAATATCATCAATCAGCCTTAATTATGCAGGTGAAAAGCATATAATGGGCGCTACTATTACAGCCCTAAAAGATCTTCCCGGAAGAAATTCACCATTGGTGGTTAATACTCCTTACCTCATTGAAGATTACTATTCCGATCAGGGCGATCCAAGCAGCTTACTGCCATCAAAGCTCGTACTCTTGATTTATGAAATATTCGATTATGCGGATGAATATGTTCAAGGGAAAAGAGCGCAATTAAGTTTATTCACTAGTGACAAGTGACGAGGAAGTAGTGACGAGTAACGAGTAACGAGTGACAATTTAATGGGAAATATGCGGGAATAAATATGGATGGACTATCTAGTTTGTTAGGAAAATTGAGTTTGGAAGATGTTGAGAAATTAAAACTCTTGATGTCTTTGATGCCTGCTTCGCAGGCTGATAATGATTCGAAAGAAGTGGTCACTCTTCGGGTATTTATGGAGGAATACAAGCTCTTAATTCAGCAAAACAGATCGAAAAATTATTTTGATTCGGTAGTTATTTCTTTCAACCATTTAATTAAATATTTTAAGCCCCAAAGGGCAATTAATAGTATTAGTCTAAAGGATACAGAATCATTCATTACTCATTTAAAGCAAAATATAAAGAAAGGTTATTCGGTTTATTATAGGACACTTAAAGCTGCTTTTAATAAGGCTAAAGATTGGGGCTATGTGAAAGAAAATTACTTCACCCGGGTAAAATTACCTAAGAGACAAAAATTGGCGCCGGCTTTTATTAACAGCGATCAGCTCACAACAATAAACAGTAAAATTGACAACGAGGTTGTGCGGGATATTGTTGTAATGGGATTTTATACGGGAATGAGGCTTAATGAAATTGTGAATTTGAAATGGAAGAATGTGAATTTAACTACCCGGACTATTACAGTCGGAGATGAGGAATTCGTTACTAAAGGAAAAAACCAGAGGTTTATTCCTATTAGTGATGAAGCGTTCCAGATATTCTTGAAAATTCAAAAATCAATATTCATGAATAAAAAGATTTATGAATATGTGTTTTGTAAAAATAACGGTGACAATTTTACCGGTGATTACTTCTCAAAAAGATTTAAGCGGGCTTGTAAAGCTGCGGAGATGGATAAGGGAATTCACTTTCATTCCCTTAGACATAGCTTTGCATCTAACCTTGCGCAGCAGGGTGTCTCGTTATACGTAATAAAGGAATTGCTGGGACATTCCTCAATTTCTACTACAGAGATTTATTCGCATCTGAATTTAGATACGTTGAGAGAAGCGATAATGGTTTTGGACGGGTAATGATCTACATACTTAAATTAACAAAATTTGTATATAGAATTACAAATATTTAATTTTCTTAGAGATAATAAATGAAAGGGGAAAATTCCTGTTTCTGACGAATAATCTACATCATGCTTTATTTATAAATGGAGGTTATATACATGAAGAATTACAATTTTCAATTAAAGATATCTATTTTTCTATTAACAATAATTCTATCTCTATTAATTATAACAAATAGTTTTGCACAACTATCTAATTTAGGACTATCCGATTCCTCAAACACATCCAAATGGAAACCATATCATATTTCTAGCCATATAAATAACATCAGTACAATTGATAATAAAATTTTGCAAAGTAAGTATGAATCAATAAAAGAGGGCAACCATTATATTGCAAAAAAATATGAAAATTCAGTTATTCGAAAAAGTGTAGGAACCTCCCAACCCAAAGTAGCATGGCAAAAAGTTGAAGGGCCATTTGGCGGAAACGTGAGAAAGTTTTATAATATTAATAATATAATATATGCTATAACAGATAGGAACATATATCAATTTATTAACGATAAGTGGGTTTCCTTAAATTTTGATGAAGAAGCTTGCAATATTATACTTTGTATGTATATATATCCTACCGGAAGAATATTAGTAGGCACAGATTACGGCATGTATTATTCTGATGATGCTGGCAATAGCTGGAATAAGTTATCTTTATATTACACAATAACGGCAATTAATGATATCCTTCAAATACAAAATGGCGATTTGCTTTTATCAACGAATGATGGAATTTATAAATCCACTATGGGGCAATTTACCTTTTCTTATTTAACAATGAGAAATATGCAAGTTGGGACAGTGTGTATTGACAGCAGTGGAAATATTTGGGCGGGGACTAATAATGGGCTCTATAAAGCAAGGTATTCGGATCTGATTTGGACAAGAATGAATATCGATACTAATTATTACGGCAGAATAGTTATAGATCCGAAAGGTGTGATTTATACTTTTTCCAGTAACAATTTATATAGGAGTTCTAATTCCGGACAATCGTGGGATTATTTAAGTGGAGCATATATTAGTGATATAATTCAGGATACTCTGGGAGAATTGATTGTTACAAGATTCAATCAAATTCAAAAGGTTAATGATCAGGGAATTGTATGGAGCAGCCCACAAACTAATCTTTTTTTATTATGTACTTTTTTAACAAACAACAATAATTATCTTGTAGGCAGTCTTGGTGACGGGGCGTTAATATATAATATGGACCAAAATAGTTTTAATTATTTCAGTAACGGAATGAGTTCCTCTACTATTAGGTGCATTTTACCGATGAAAAACGGGGAGTTATTGGTAGCAACGGATGCAGATTCTTTGTATATATCAAATAATAATGGAGCTACCTGGACACCGACGTATAATTATTGGACACGTTATATGAAACAGACCAATAATGGAGTAGTTTATTGTGCTGCTAATTCCGGAATAATTAAATCAACAGATTATGGGAAAACATGGCAGCCATTAAGTATCGATGTTTCGCCTTATTTCATAAATTCCTTTGATGTAAGCGATGATAACATGACGATATGTGCCGGATCCTCTACCGGGGGAGTTTATCTTTCCGAAGATGGAGGAAATATTTTTCAGAAAATAATGACAGATAATAATTATTTTGTTGATGCTGTAAAAATTATTGACAAAAAGACATTTTTGATTTCAAGTGATTCCCTCTATTATACGCATGACGCCGGTCTTAATATTAACTCAATAAAAGATAACAGAATTTTTGGTGTTTCAGATATTATGATTGACAACAATAAATACATATATATATCCGGATTAGGCGGATTGTTGCGATCATTAGACGGGAAAAAATGGACTTTAATAGGGCCCTCATATCTTGGCTACTCATTTCTCGCATTGGACAGTAATAATAATTTAATTGTTGCATCTCGTTCCGGTGAAATGGTTAATGAATCAACTGATCAAGGAGATAATTGGCAAGTAGTTGCCGACCCTTTGATAAATACTTATTCGTGGAGTTTTGCATTAAGCCCGGACGGGTATATCTATAACGGGACACAAGATAAAGGACTTTATATAGCTAAAATTTATATTGAAAAGAATAACCTAACTAATTTTACTCCCCTAATTCAGAATTTCCCAAATCCATTAAACACTATAACGAGAATCGATTACGAAGTCCCTTATTCTTCACCCATTACATTAAGTGTTTACGATATTCTGGGTAGAAAATTGGAGACTTTAGTTTCAGGAACCTCTGCAGCAGGACATTATTATTGTTACTGGAATGCATCTAAATATTCAAGTGGTATATATTTTTATATGATAAAATTAAATAACTACACTCAAACAAAAAAAATGATTCTAATTAAATAGTCCCATATCCGGAATTAATGTCCCAAAATATTAGGTCATTTTATTTATAATAAATTAACAGCATCCATTAAATTTTGTTTCTGCAAATGAGAATATATTTGAGTAGTGCTCAAATCCTCGTGACCTAATAATTCTTTAACTACATAAAGAGACACTCCTCTTTGAACCAGCATTGA
>JAJYCM010000164.1 GCA_021778375.1 Bacteroidota bacterium | reverse complement strand
AGTAGCTAAATTAATCCTTTGCGTTTCCCCACCGGATAACGTGCTGCTTAATCTTTCCAATGTCAAATAACCTATACCGACATTGTTCAAAAAAATAAGTCGCTTAATTATTTCTTTTAAAATTCTTTCACCGACGTGCATATCATATTCCGAAAGCTTCAACTCAGTAAAAAAAAGAAGCGATTGCTCAATAGGCATTTTTACAACATCGTAAATCGATAAGCTATTAACTTTTACTTGCAGCGATTCGCGCCTTAACCGTGACCCCTTGCACGCCGCGCATATGGTGTATCCGCGGTAACGACTTAGCAAAACCCGGATGTGCATTTTATATGTCTTGGTTTCAAGCTTTTCAAAAAAATTGTCTATCCCGGTGTAATCGCCAAATCCTTTTTGAATTAATGAAACTTGTTCCTGCGATAAATTTTTGAACGGAATGTTTAGAGGAATATTAAATTGTTTTGCGTTCTGTACAAGGTCTCTTAAATGCGTGCTGTATTTTGCCGAACGGAAAACAGCAATTGCTCCTTCGGTGATAGATAAATTTGGATTAGGCACGACAAGATTCATATCCACACCTATTGTTCTGCTAAAGCCCTGACATACCGGGCACGCACCAAAAGGATTGTTAAAGGAAAAAAATCTTGGCTCTGGCTCTTCGTACCTTATTCCGCAGCATTCGTAAAATTTATTAAATTCCTTTTCCTCGCCGGTATCTGCGTTAATTAAGATTAATCTATTCTCGCCCTCTTTAAAGGTTACTTCAATTGCGTCCGATAGCCTCTCTCTCACTTTCCCTTTTTGAATTTTAAATCTCTCAATTATAACGCTAATTTTGTCTTTCTTTCGGGGAAGGGAATATTCCTCGTTCAAATCATAAGTATTTTGCCTAAAATATATTCTAAAAAAGCCTCTCTTTTTAAGTAGATCAATTTCTTCTTTGATGGTATGCCCTGTGTGAAGATGAAGAGGGAAAGCAAGATAAAATTTTGAATCTTCCGACTGTGCTTCAAGCCAATCGGATACTGTTCCTGTTGTAGCTTTATTTACTTCCTTGCCGCACTGAAAGCAAATAGTCTTCCCGATTCGCGCAAATAACAATCTTAAATAATCATATACTTCTGTGGTTGTACCGACAGTTGATCGCGTGTTCTTTGAACCGGTCCTCTGCTCGATTGCAACTGCCGGGCTTATTCCTTGTATTAAATCAACATCGGGTTTATTCATCCTTTCAAGGAATTGACGCGCATAAGCCGAAAGGCTTTCTACATAACGACGCTGTCCTTCAGCATAGATCGTATCAAATACCAAAGAAGATTTTCCGCTCCCGCTAACCCCGGTAAACACTACAATTTTATTTCTCGGCAACTCAAGACTAAGGTTTTTTAGATTGTGTTCGCGAGCGCCCTTTATAATTATCTTTTTGTCTTTTTTGATTTCATTCATAATAATTTGGAAGAAAAGTTAATCCAATAACGCTATGTTACGTTTCTCAATGTTAAATTACGATGCAGCGGAATGATAAATGGTGTAAAAATAAAATATTAGAATTTTTATCTTAAAAGATTAATCACACTAACGATATTTGTCATTTCAAATCAAACAAAATACTGTTGCACAACTTCCAGATGTCATTTCGAAGGAGCTTGCCTGCCGCCGGCAGGTCTTCGACTGAGAAATCCCATTTTAGAAACTTTTGAGACCTCTCTTTACGTTCGAGACTAAATAGGAGAGTTCTGCAACGCTCTCTGCCGGCAGACAAGGTTTTTCCGATGCCTGCACCCTTTGCAACGAAAAATCTTTTTAAAGGCGAGATATCTACCTTCGGTCAAAATTTCAATAAAAGGAAATCTTATTTCGCTTGTCCTTGAAGTTTCTTAAGAGTCTCTATTCTTTCATCAAGCTCCTTAATTTTTGCATCTAGTTCTTTTAACCTATCATCTATCTTATTTTCATATTCAGTCTTATCCCAGTAGCCGCGATTCTCAAAATATCCCTTAAATAGCCAGTTATGTTTTAACGCTTCCATATTCTCTGATAAGCGCGTAGCTCCGATCTTTGCTTCTTCGCTTGTATTTTGAATGTTCTGCAAAGTTGAAGTTACTGTAGAATCGTATTTACCGTTTTTAGAAATGAAACCGCCAACAACACCCTTACCTTGATTTATACCCGACACAATTGAATCGATATTTACCACTACTTGATTAATATTATTTATGGTAGTTTTAACTCCTATACCAAGACTATCAAACAAACCAGTTACTTTATCTAATTCTCCCGTAATTCCTTTTAAGCTTTTATCTGCCTGACTTGTAAGATTTGTAGCATTGTTATATAACTGGTCATCATTAATAAGCTTTCCTAACGAACCTTCGCCCCGGTTTACTCTACCAACAATTTCCGATAGATCTTTCGTCATTTTTTTTGTGTACTCCATTACCCCTTCAGTCTGGGCTATGATTGCTGATAACCCAAGCGGTTCCTCAGTCTGGATAATACCGTTGTTTTTTATTTGTTCTGCCTGGCTGCTTCCGATTTTCAAGACAATAACTTTATTGCCTACCAATCCCTCGGATTCAATTGAAGCTTTTGTATCGGTGCGAATAAATCTTTGTATATCAGTTTGAAGATCCATCGTCACTTGAACGTGCCCGGTGGTATCGTTCACTATTTCCACTCCACTTACGCTTCCAACATCGATTCCGCTAAGTCTTACAGTCGTTCCGGTTCGTAAACCTTGAATATCTTTAAAGTATGCTCTAACCTTAAAGGTAGAACTAAAAAGAGAATTCTTTTGTCCTATTAAGAAAATTCCCACAACCAGAAGAGATATTCCGAGTAAGATGAAAATTCCTAATCTAACTGAGGGGATATTTTTTTTCATTTATTACTCCCGTTTTTAACTTCAAGAATATCGCTTGTAAAAAAATCTCTAAGAAAAGGATCGCTTGTCGAAACAAGGTTTTCAAGGTTTCCTTCGTATTTAATTTTACCATCTTTCAATACTACTGCATGAGAAGCGATAATTTTTGCGCAGATCAAATCATGTGTTACAACAATTGAAGTAGTTTTTAGATCTTTTTGTAATTCAACAATCAATTGACTTATTTCCTTTGTGGTTATCGGGTCAAGCCCGGTTGTCGGTTCATCATATAAAATTAGTTTTGGCTCAGTAATTATTGTTCGCGCTAACCCGATCCTTTTTTTCATACCGCCTGATAATTCTGCCGGCATTTTATCGATTGAATCTTCCAGCGAAACCTTTTCAAGAGAAGATTTAACTTTTGCTTCTACTTCCTTCGTTGTGAAATTAAAGTTCCTGATTAATGGAAATGCTAAATTTTCCCTAACTGACATTGAGTCATATAAAGCCGAGCCTTGAAATAAAAATCCAATTTGTTTTCTTACCTCATTCAATTTATTCTCACTAAGCGCAAGAATATTTTCTCCCTCAATAAAAACCTCGCCTGAGTCTGGCTCCAATAATCTCACAATGCATTTTATTAAAACACTTTTGCCGGTGCCGCTTCTCCCAAAAACAACTACATTTTCACCTTCCTTGATTTTTAGAGAAATATTGTCAAGAACAACTGAGTCTCCAAAAGCTTTGCTTAGATTTTTCACTTCAACTTCTGCCATCAGTTACTCCAAATCATTAAAGTGACTTTTACTAACACCATATCAATAAGTAAAATTAACAGCGACGAAATTACTACGGAACTTGTAGAAGCTTTTCCGACACCCTCAGTGCCGTTCTCTGTATTATATCCTTTGTATGCTCCAACTATTCCGACTATAAATCCAAAGAAAAATGTTTTAGCTATTCCGGGGATTATATCGGAAAATTCAACTGAATGAACAACAGCATTTAAATAAAGTTGAAAACTTATACCTTGAGATAAAAAAATAGCAAGAAAACTACCGAAAAGTGCAATAAAAATTACATATATAGTAAGCATAGGCAGAATAAATGTGCATGCTACCACCCTTGTAACAACCAAAAACCTAAACGGATTTATTGCCGAAACTTCCATTGCATCTATCTGCTCCGTTACGCGCATCGAACCAAGCTCTGCGCCAATGCCTGAACTAACCCTGCCGGCAAAAATTAATGCCGTTATTACTGGCCCAAGTTCTCTTACTACTGACAAAGCTACCATTCCTGGTAAAAAAGATCCAGCCCCGAATCTAATCATTACCGGCTGGCTTTGCATCGCAAGCACTAGTCCGATTATAAATCCGGTAACGCTTACAATAGGAAGAGTCTTAACTCCAAGCTCGTCCATATGTTTTTTAATTTCAGCAAATTCATAAGGCGGAATAAATACTTTCTTAAAAAATTCGATAGTGAAAAGAAAAAGACCCGACACGGTTTGAAAAAATTCGGTTAGTCTTTTACCTGACACAGACAAATTTTGTGTTGTGCCGGTATTTGTTTTTGCAGAGCCCAATTATATTTCTCTTAGATGGTTAAAACGATAGATGAAAATTCAAACTTAAATAAAACTAATCACCAAAATCTCTTACTTTTCAAGCCAAAATAATAAAAAATCGCGCTTAAAAAAAATTTGAATAATGGTAGACATTTCTATTGCATTAAATGGAGAATAGAATATTGGTGAATTTTCCACTACTCCATTCCTTCATCATCTTCCGTCTATAGAGATTCCCATTATACTTGAGGGCACTTCTAAAAACTTCAATATTTGCCTGCAGGTAGGTTCCAAATGACAAAAAAAAGATTGTGTCATTCTCAGAAGTAACATCTTGAACAGATTTTTCTTGAATCCTTTTTCCTTCGGTTTCATCTAAAAATTAATAAAAATTATTTTGTGAGTAAAAAATGGATCAAGCAAAAGTAATAATCTTTACAACACCTACATGTAGCTTCTGTGTAGCTGCAAAAAGATATTTCAGAGAAAAAAACATTCGTTTTACCGAGATTGACGTTTCAAGAGATCAATCAGCTGCACGTGATATGCTTAGAAAAACCGGGCAAATGGGCGTCCCGGTCATTTTAATAAATAACCGTCCAATTGTTGGTTTCGATAAACCTAAAATTAATCAAATGTTAAACATTAAAAACTAAAGGAGACTTTATGAAAATAAAACCAATGGATGATCGTGTTCTTATAGAACTGATCGAAGAAGAAGAAAAAACTTATTCAGGAATAATTATCCCTGATACCGCAAAAGAAAAACCGCGTATGGGAAAAGTTGTTGCTGTTGGGACGGATGAGGACTTGCGTGAAAAAGTTAAAGAGGGAAATAAGATATTGTTTACTAAATATGGCGGCGAAGAGATTTCCTTCGACAGCAAAGAATATAAGATTGTTCAGCGAACTGACATTTTAGCAGTAGTTGAGGATTAAACTTCAATTATTAGCACCTCGAAGATGAGGGGTTGATTTAAAATTCCGCACGGAATTATAAATCAGCCCCTCATTTTTTTTAATAGGGAAAGTTCATTCCCGGCCAACTTTCAATTGGATCTGTTGACTTTACAATGTGCATGCCTGCATCGGCAAATTTTTGGAACGACTTATTTGCATCATCGGTGTAATCAATTACACCTGGAACAACTACCGAAGAGGTACAATCTTCAAGAAGATATACTTTGCTGGTAAGATGTTTTTCTCTCAGAAGAAAATCATTCAATAAATCGTCGATTGTCCAAGCTACACAATGACTTTTTGCCTGACCTGCAATAATTATCGCGTCATATCCTAATAATTTTTCAATCAAAGATGTATTTTTGTCTGCAATCTTATTGCCGTTGATTCCTTCACGAACTTCAGGACCGAAGATCGAATAGTGCTCAGTAAAAGGATTATTCCCTTTAATCTGAAAATCCGGTTGGCTATATCTGGCAATACTGTGAAAAAAAATCGCTTCATCTAAAGCTGACACCAAAGCATTTCCTATTCCACCGAGCATTGCGTGATATGGCCAGATTGTAAGACTATATTTATTTCCTTCCTTTAGCTTCTCAGTGTAGTGAAGAAGATAATTTCCTGCTTCACTACTTTTAACACCCAGATTTTCGCATACCTTGTCATTTATTTTCCACAAACCATTCTCAACATCTTCCAAAGATATTAACGTGTACGGTAAAGGATGTTCTCCTTTATCGTTCACCAAAAACATTGAATGGAAAATTTGTAATGGATGATGAGTATCCATAGTCGGAATTATTTCTGTAATCAAATCAAGATTGCGGTAAATGAATCTGCAGAAACGTTTTGTGTCGTCAACAGCCCCCATTCCGCTTCTGCCGCTGACAAATAATTCAAAGCCGGGAATGCAAAAAGTGTTTTGCATATCAACTGCTAACAAACAAACCTTAAATTTATCTTCGTAAGAAGGTCTTATATTAAATTTCTTAGCCCAATTAAATGCATCCTT
>JAJYCM010000163.1 GCA_021778375.1 Bacteroidota bacterium | reverse complement strand
CGGGATCGAGGCGGCTAATAGTCCAAATAATACTGCGGGGTTTAAGAAAATCATTGTTCAAATTTATCTTTAGATGAATAGAAAATCAAGACATGAGAAAATGTGAAGAACAAACAAGAAGCCTGAGGTGAGACGTCAAATGAAAACACATGAAAACAAAAACAGCATGTTAAATACTATCAATTTCTTACATTCTAAATCCTATTTTTGTTCTACCGTCACTCAATTACAATCAGATGAAATATAAACTCATCGTCACTTCGCCTTAGCGATTTTTATTACTAGAACTTAAATTGGATTTATTTAATCAACACACACTTTTTCATTGCGCTAAACTTTCCTGCTATGATACGGTAAATATATATCCCACTTGGAAGGCTGCCTGCATTAAATTCAACTTTATACAATCCCGCTTTCTGATTTTCATTTACTAATGACTTTACTTCCCTGCCGAGCACATCGTAAACTTTCAGCATAATGAAGCTGGCGGTTGAAAGTTGATAGCTAATTTCTGTCGATGGGTTGAATGGGTTAGGATAGTTTTGCATTAACAAATATTCTGAAGGAATTTGTATTTTATTTATTGGAATGCCTGAGACAATTCCGCCGTTGTTTGAAGTATAAAATACTCTGCCGCTGTCGCATAAAAGCCAGCCGTGTGTGCTGTCAATAAAGACCAAATCTCTTCCCCACAATTTACCATTATAAATTTTTTGCTCAGTCCATGTTCTGCCTGTATCCTGGCTGTAGTATAGGCTTGACTGATCGACATACCAAACTTTAGAAGGATTGCCCCGAATGAATTCAATATCGTTAGGCCAATCTTTTGAGCCCATGTTAAAGGTATCCCAAGTATTCCCCCCATCTGTAGTTCTGCACATCTGCCAACTAATATTGGGGTTTTGGTAATCCATATTAACCACTAATCCTAAATTCTCATCATAGAATTTTACGAGTTCACCACCTTCATAAGGAAAATTAGTGCTTAACCAATTTTTACCGCCATTAGTGGTTTTAAATAACTTTTGCGGAAGCAATCCAGATTCACGGAAATAGCCCGTTTTTATATCTATAAAATCAAGTCTTCTCCATTCATCTCCTGAAACACCACCAAAAGCAGAATCGTTAACATAAGACCAATTATCTCCGCTATTTGTTGTTCTTAAAAATATAGCCGGGCCAGGGACACTATCATGGCTAATAATATTCTTTGTATCCCCCATTGCAATACCGTTTTTCACATCAAACAATTTAACATAATTCATGAACGGTGTTATTGCAGTATCGTAAAATTGAACCGACCAATTAACTCCCCCATTTGAGGTCGCGAGGATTCTTACGGCGTCTGTGCAAATCCAGAAATGTAAATTATCGATAATTGATATATCCACTACTGATTCATAGATAGATACAGTACCATATTGTGACTCGAAGGCAGGAAATGGTATTGCGGTCCAACTGTTCCCAGAATTTTCAGTTTTATAAATAAAATTATCAACAGCTATTATCGCAGTGTTATTATTACAAGCATCAATTGCCTCTCCACGACTCCAAAATTGTAGTCCATTTGTTTGCTGAATCCACTGGGAATAACTGATTGAATTAAACAAGGAGAGAAAGAATAAAACCGAACATATTAATTTCAATTTCATTTTGTTCACCTTATAAGACACAATATTGTTGCAAGCAAATTGGCGAAATAGGTATCTAATCAGCAGGTTCTTTTTTGAACTATTGTTTGTTTGTCAATAAAATATCGTATTACCAATTTTTTACGGGAAGAGAGAGTATCGAATGTAGAATAATTAAAATTATTTGGTGTTCCCTTATTAAACTCCCTTTAATTATTACAACCAATATTAAACTTAATTAATATAAAAGTAAACCTCCGAGGTTCAGGAAAACCTCAGAGGCTTCGTATTTATTCTCTTATAAAATAAAATTTTTCTATAAGTTTTTTAAGAATATTTATTACCTCATATTAAAAATTTAGGTGAAATAAATTCTTTAAGTGATAAAAAAAGGAGTTTCACAATATCATTTATTCGATTGTGCAATTAAATTTAATGCACTTCCTGCTTTAAACCATTTTATTTGTGCTTCATTAAATGTCTGGTTCAATAAAATTTTATCTTCCGATCCGTCCGAATGCTTTGCCAAAAGAGTAAGTTGTTTTTCAGGTGCAAGTTCTTTTAGACCAAGAATATTTACCTTATCGTCTTCTTTAATTTTATCGTAATCACCAGGATTAGCAAAAGTAAGAGGAAGCATTCCCTGCTTCTTTAAATTAGTCTCGTGAATTCTTGCAAAGCTTTTTACTATTATAGCCTTTCCTCCTAAAAATCTCGGCTCCATTGCAGCATGCTCACGGCTTGAGCCTTCTCCGTAATTTTCATCACCGACAACAACCCAACCTGTTCCTTTTGCTTTATATTCGCGTGCAACTTCCGGAATAGTCTTATATTCACCCGTATATAGGTTTTTTACTTTTCCCGCATCACCTGTATAAGCATTTATTGCACCGATAAACATATTGTTTGATATATTGTCAAGATGTCCGCGATACTTTAACCACGGTCCAGCCATAGAAATATGATCCGTTGTACATTTTCCCTTAGCTTTTAGAAGAACGGGAAGATCAACATAATCCTTTCCATCCCAGGGCTCAAAAGATTTTAACAACTGCAGTCTATCGCTTTGAGGGTTAACTTTTACCTCAACACTAGAGCCATCTTTTGCCGGAGGTAAAAATCCATTTTCATCTTTAATAAATCCTTTTGGCGGAAGTTCCTCTCCGGTAGGCGGATCAAGCTTCACTTTTTCACCTTTGTCATTTATTAATACATCCGTCATAGGATTGAACGATAAACTACCGGCAATTGCCAGGGCAGTAGTAATTTCCGGGCTCGCCACAAAAGCTAAAGTTTCAGGATTTCCATCATTTCTTTTAGCAAAGTTTCTATTAAATGAGGTAACAATCGTGTTTTTCTCCCCTGTTTTGATATCAACTCTTTTCCACATACCAATGCAAGGACCGCAGGCATTTGCTAAAATTACTCCTCCAAATTCCTTCAATGTTTGAAGCTGACCATCTCTTTCAATAGTTGCGCGCACTTGTTCGGAGCCGGGAGTAATAGTAAAGCCAGATTTTGCTTTCAATCCTTTTTTCAACGCTTGTTTTGCGATGCTTGCTGAGCGATCGATATCTTCATAGCTTGAATTTGTGCAGCTGCCAATCAGTGCAACTTTTATAGTATCCGGATAGTTATTTTCTTTTACAGCTTCTTTCAATTTAGAAATTGGCCACGCTTTATCAGGTGTAAAAGGACCATTTAAGTATGGTTCTAATTCACTTAAATTAATTTCTATAACTTGATCGAAATATTTTTTGGGATTCGCAAGAACCTCTTTATCGGCGGTTAGATCATCGGCAAGACCTTCAGCCAATGCAGCAACATCTACACGGTTTGTAATTCTTAAATAGGCAGCCATCTTTTCATCAAACGGAAATACTGATGTAGTAGCTCCGATTTCTGCTCCCATATTGCAAATTGTCCCTTTCCCTGTGCATGAAACTGAAGTTGCGCCTTCGCCAAAATACTCAACTATAGCACCGGTACCTCCTTTAACGGTTAATATTCCTGCAACCTTTAGAATTATATCCTTTGCAGAAGTCCATCCGTTTAGTCTTCCTGTTAATTTTACACCGATAAGTTTAGGCCATTTTAATTCCCAAGGCATACCAGCCATAACATCTACGGCATCGGCACCACCGACTCCAATTGCAATCATACCAAGACCGCCGGCATTTGGGGTATGTGAATCAGTACCAATCATCATTCCGCCGGGGAAAGCATAATTCTCAAGTACAACTTGATGAATAATTCCAGCACCTGGTTTCCAAAAACCGATACCGTATTTTTGAGAAATACTTTCAAGAAAATCATATACTTCCCGATTTTCAGAATTAGCTTTTTGCAAGTCATCATTCGCGCCAATTTGTGCTTGTATTAAATGATCGCAATGAACAGTAGACGGGACAGCAGTAGTTTTTCGCCCAGCTGACATAAATTGGAGGAGTGCCATTTGTGCAGTAGCGTCCTGCATAGCAACTCTGTCTGGTGCAAGGTCTGAATAATCTTTTCCGCCGGTAAATTCTTTAGAAGCTTTATCCCAAAGATGTGTGTACAGCACCTTTTCAGCATAAGTCAACGGGCGGTTAACAATTTTTCTAACTTCATTTAATTTATCCTTATAATTAGAATAAACTTTCTTTATCATATCAATATTTGCAGTCATAATAAAAATCCTTCTAGAATTTGTAGTAATAAAATCTTTTATTGTTACGAAAATAACGAAAAGCAGATAAAATTGCTTGAGAAGTAATTTACATTTATATCTCAGCAAATGAGGCTGAATATCTTAAAAATTTAAAATGTCATCCCTAATAAGTAGCAAGATAGCAGATTGAGGTACAATCAAAAACTTTTCTTTGTCAAATTCAATTTCAAAGGCTTCTTTTCTTAAAAAGATTGCAAGATCGCCTTCTTTTGCTTGAAGTGGGATATATTTCACTAGTTCTTTAGACTCTTTCCATGGCTCTTCGTCAACCGGTGAAGACACTGGATAGCCTGGGCCTGCTTTAATTATATATCCGCTTTGAATTTTCTCCTTTTCAGAGACTCCTGGCGGCAAGAATAATCCGGTTGCTGTTTTGCTAGAATCCTCTTCAGGTCTAATTAATACTCTATCTCCGACAACAATGAATTTTTGTAAATTTTTCAAATTCAGTTCCACGTGCATTAGCTTTTTTATTTATTTACTTTTTATAATTTTTATGTATACAAATATACCGAAGTAAGCTTAAATATTGAATACAAAATTTCATACTTGAATCAAATTGTTACTGCCCCTCGTCATTTCTATTATTTTTGGTAAAGTCCCTGGAAAAGTTTTTGCTATCTTGATTCCAATACTTCCTAAGTGTTTATTAAGAATTATTTTTTGAATTGCAGAAGCAGTCCTTATCCTTCTTGTAAATAAATACCTCCATTCTTTTACATATAATTTTTCAGCTTGATATAAAGATAATTTTTCTACTTTCTTCCTTAGCAATATCTTCGACACTATTTTAGCTGACTGAAGAGCCATCCCTATACCGTCCCCGGCAAGCGGGGCTATTACGCCTGCTGCATCTCCAATCATAAATATACTATTTTCAACAAGGCTTTTTCTTCCAAAATAAATATTACCTGTTCCGTATGCAGGCAGATTATTAATCTGCTCAAGCGAGCCATTTGAGAATATCTGATTAAGATTTCGATTTGCCATGATAAATTCAATAAGATTTTGCCTGGAACTTTTCACTAACTTACTTCGATTTTCAATGAAACAAACATTAACAGCTTTTTCATTTACCTCATTCAAGCCACAGTAAATACCTTCTGCAACAAACATGCTAATTACATTGGGCGCTAAATTTACTAACATTGATTTGGGAATATGAAACTTAATCCCATTAAATGGGGACTTATATCTGACAAAATCCCTTTTCAATACTTTATCCAAAATATTTTGCTTTCCGTAAGCAGCAATTACAATATCACTTTGAACATTTACAATTATATTGTCAGAATTCTTTGCAGACACATAAAATATTTCTCCGTCCTTTTTAATTTGTGATACTCCGAATTCTTTAAATATTGCGACGCCGCTATCCGATGCCGCTGATAATAATAGAAGATCGAAAGAGGATCTCTTTAGCCCATATGCTTTAAAATTCAAATCTGTCTTCAATTCACTTCCCGCTTCGTTTATGAGACAAAATTTGTCAATCGGATTAGGATTTAGAGATAGGAATTTATCAAATAGATTTAATTCTTTAATGATCTCAATTACTTCTTTAGATAAGAATTCTCCGCATAATATTTCTCGTGGAAAGGCTTTTTTTTCAAACAAACAAACATTAAAACCATATCTTGCAAGAAATATTGCTGCAGCTGAACCGGCAGGCCCACCTCCAATTATTACCATATCATATGTTTCTAAGTTCATAAATCAAAGGAATGAAAAATTTATAATACCTAATGCTTGTAAATTATTAGGCACCATCGAAAAGCCCATTTTCGCGTAATAGTATATTTATAATTTAATTCCCTAAGTATATTTTCTAATTCTGATTTCGTAAATCCTCGTTTTACAGAAAGAGGAGCATCATTTTTTACCATTTCACTTTTAGAAAAAATAAGAGTTAATAATTTTATTCCAAGCAGTGCCAGGATTGAACGACGCAAATCATTTACGATTATAGCATACCTGCATAATTGAAAAAGGTCTGAAAGTATATCCCTTATTTCTTCCTCTTTGAAGTGATGAAAAAAAAGTGAGGCGTGGACTAAGTCGAACTTAT
>JAJYCM010000162.1 GCA_021778375.1 Bacteroidota bacterium | reverse complement strand
TTATATTGTGCACTACAATACAATTCATCTTATTTCGTCTATATGCATTTGGTTCATCAAGAATCTAAGAGCCACACAGTTGCGATACAAAGGCCAACGACATTTTTTAGATAATTTTCTTCTATGAATTAATTATATGTCGCTCCTCCGGAGCTTTATTCTTTTTTTTATCTTTTTCTACTAATATGTCACCGCTCTGCGGTTCTGACCCTTTTGCGGGACCTGATACGTTTGAGGGGGATCAACAATTATGAGAGCATATTTATGTTTTGCAATTTTGTGTTTCGCATAATGAATTGTGATTATCAAATTGCACAAATTTTATTATTATATCAAAGAAGCCCCAGAGGGGCGATATATTAGTAGAAATAATTATCCCAAAAAATACCTATGAGCCCCGGAGGGGCGAAACGTTAGTAGACAATATCATATTTAAATAATCATTTATATACGAACAAGAATTTATATCATTATAGAATCGGCATTTGAGAAACCGATGAATCGGTTTAAAGGTTTTCTTTTCATTTCTTTTCCCACGAATAAAATTCGTGGGCTGCTATTATACCTTTTAATAGATTTCTTACAAATGATTACTATTTACGTTTAAAATTAAGTAGGCACCTATAGGTTGGAATGTTATATGAAATTTTGTTTTGGACAGATATGAAACGAGGAGGTAATAATATTGTAAATTTTTACAGTAAAAAATCAGAATTCAGGATTTTGGTTCAACTTCGTTTATCAATAAAATTTTAATGAGATCAATTTTGATTTGAGAAGAGCGGATAATAGTAATATTAAAATTGTCAATTTTCACATTTTCACCCTGAAGCGGAATCCTTCCAATGCGAGCGGTAATGTAGCCGGCAATAGTTTCATAATCTCCAAAAGGAATATCAAGTTGAAACTTTTCGTTTATAAAATCAATCTCTACTTTACCGCTGATTAGATAGTTATTTTCCGAAATTTTCTTACAAATATCTTCTTCGACATCATATTCATCTTTAATCTCGCCGAATAGTTCTTCGATAATGTCTTCCATAGTAACAATGCCTGCAGTACCGCCAAATTCATCTACCACAGCAGCTATAGAAACATGTTTGCTGAGGAATTCGTTCAACATATCAATACTTTTTTTTGTATCTGGGACAAATAATATTTCCCTTGTCATATTCTTAATATTTTGAGGAAGCTTAAAAATATCATAGGCAAAGATTACACCTTTAATATTATCAAGATTTTCTTCATAGACAGGTAGCTTAGAGTATCCAGACTCAATAAAAATAGAAAGCGCTTCATCAACACTTTGGTCAATTTCAACGCCGACAATTTCGGTTCGAGGGCGCATAGCTTCGTATACTTTTTGATCACCAAGCGATAACACTTTATTTATTATGTCGCTTTCTTTTTTATTTACTACTCCTGCTTCATGGCTTTCTTTTACCAAAGATTCAATATCCTCTTTATCAAAAAGTAAGTTGATATTTTCTTCTTTAAATTTTTCTGATTGGGTAAGCCGGGAAGAGATAGAAGATGTAATTTTAGTAAGCGGGCTTAGCAAAAAAGAAAATACGCGCAGAGGCAAAGCAGACATTAAGATAATTCTGTCTGATAATTCCCTAGCAAAATATTTTGGTATTAGTTCGCCAAAGACCAAAAGTATAAAGGATGAGATAATTAAAACGGAGAGGTCTTCTAACTTAAATATTGTAGTTAAGAATAAAGCGCTTATTGAAGCAAAGGCAATATTGACAATGCTATTACCGATTAATATTGTAGAAAAAAAAACTTGAGGATTTTTTATATAATACATAGCGCCTTTTGCGGAAAGATTATTACCTCTTGCTCTAACTTCTAATTTTAGCTTGTTGGAAACCACAAAAGCAATCTCGGAGCCAGAAAAAAAAGCACTTAAAATCAGGAGTATTAGAAGGATTAATATATCGTTAAAATTCATCAATAAACCTTTTTAATAATTTGGCGCTTTATGCTATCGGAAAAACTTATTCCGTCCGATGAAAAATTGAAAATGAGAGTCACCGTAGAATCATAATCAATAATATTGCCTGAAATTCTTTTAATGCCATTGAGCGAAAAAGTATTTTCTCCGTAGGGTAAAATACTTTCGGAAAAATTAGCGCTAATAAGTTTGATGGGTTCGATGTTGATGGACAAATTATTTTGAGCAACACTTATGTTTCTAAGGATTAAATTTTCTATTGCAACACCGCTAAGATTTTTGATTGAAATATTTCCGTTAAGATGAAGTACCGGATGACTAATTTCAATGCCTGGCATCATATTGATCCATAAGTTTATTTTTGGTGAAACAATTTTGATATTTAGCTTATCGCCATTAGTTATTTGTCTGCTACACCCGGAACACGGAATCAGAGTAATTAAAAAATTCAGTAGCATAATATTTATTAAACCCGGTATTTTCATAAAGCAAAGATAACTAAGCAATCAAATAATTTTATACACTATTAAAATTGTAGTTAAAATATAAAACAAAAAGTTGAAAATCATCGGCAGGTCGGTAATCATAATTTCAGTAGCGTTCTCACCTTGTTGGTTTATATATACGATATACATATATCTGAAAATCCCGAAGACGACAAAGGGCGTTGTATAGATTAAATTCTCTGTTCTAAAGATTGAAACTGTTCGTGAAGATACAGTATAAAGAGCATAGCATATTATAACACCTGAAGCAGCTACCGTTGCAATTTGATTTGTGAATTCAAAAGAATAGTGAGATAATACTTTCCTTGTCGAAGGAGAGTCAATATTATGCGAAAGTTTCAATTCCGATTGACGTTTCATAATTGCAAGGAATAATGAAATGAACATAGTAGTTAACAAAAGCCAACTGGAAATTTCAACGTTGATAATATATGCACCTGCTAAAACACGGATCATAAAGCCTGCAGCAATGCTAAAAATATCTAATAGGACAAAATGTTTCAGATTAATAGAATAAAAAACATTTAGAATGAAATAGACTGCAACAGCATAATAAAACCGGGAGTCAAAATGAATTATTGCAAAAAGAATAATTAGAAAAAGAAAAGCGGCTGTAATTATGGCATTACGTTTTGAGATTCTTCCTGAAGGGATAGGCCTATTTTTCTTTACAGGATGTGCTTTATCGGCTTCAATATCAATAATATCATTTATTATGTATATCAAACTGGATGTAAGGCAAAAAAGAAGGAAGCCAAAAAAAGTCAGAATAAAATAATCATGTTCAAAAAGATGTTTGGAAAAAAGCAAAGGGACAAAAACAAACAAGTTTTTTATCCATTGTGGAATCCTGAGTAATTTGAAATAATTTTTTATCATTAAAAAACAGCCGTCTCCTCATAAGTCCCGAAAACTTCTTTCAATTCTCCCGTCATTTCGCCGAGAGTAACATAATTGCGCGCTGCTTTAATAAACGCAGGCATTAAATTTTTATTATCAACAGCAGCCGTCCTAATCTCGTTAATACTTTCTTTAACAGCTTCGATGTTTCTACTTTGCTTAAGATCGGCAAGTCTTTGTCTCTGAATTTTTTCCACTTCCGGAGAAATGTTAAGGATCGGGATATCAACTTTTTCATTTTTTTCAACGAACTCATTAACGCCGACAATATACTTTTCTTTTCTTTCAACTTCCTTTTGATATCGATATGCGGCATCGGCAATTTCCTTTTGGAAATAACCAGCTTCGATTGCCGGAATAACGCCTCCGAGAGAATCTATTTGATCAAAAATTGCAATTGCCTGTTTTTCCATTTTGGCAGTAAGCGACTCGATAAAATAACTCCCGGCAAGAGGGTCTACCGTGTTTATAACGCCTGTTTCGTATGCAATAATCTGTTGAGTTCTAAGAGCTATTTTAACTGCTTTTTCGCTAGGGAGAGCGAGAGTTTCATCCATAGAGTTGGTATGAAGCGATTGAGTTCCACCCAGTACTCCGGCAAGGGCCTGAAAAGCTGTTCTAATAATATTATTTTCCGGTTGCTGAGCCGTTAATGTACAACCAGCAGTTTGTGTATGAAAACGAAGCCACCATGACCTTGGATTTTTAGCTCCGTATTTTTCTTTCATTCTTTTTGCATAGATTTTTCGCGCGGCGCGGTACTTTGCAATTTCTTCAAAAAAGTCCAAATGTGAATTGAAGAAGAAAGAAATACGCGGGGCAAACTCGTCAACATCCATACCTCTGGCAATGCAAGCCTCTATATAAGCAAAACCATCTGCAAGGGTGTAAGCTAATTCCTGCACAGCAGTTGAACCTGCTTCGCGGATATGATAGCCGCTGACAGAAACGGGGTTCCACTGAGGAATTTCCTGCGAACAATATTCGATCATGTCCACAATAATACGCATAGAAGGATTCGGAGGATAAATATATTCTTTCTGAGCTATGTATTCCTTAAGAATATCATTTTGCAAAGTTCCTCTTAGATTTTTAAAGTCTACACCCTGCTCTTGAGCAAAGGCAAGATAAAAAGCGAAGATCATCGCTGCTGGAGAATTGATAGTCATTGAAGTAGAAACTTTTTCGAGAGGAATTTTATTGAACAAAATTTCCATATCTTTAAGAGAAGAAA
Organism: Bacteroidota bacterium; assembly: GCA_021778375.1. Taxonomy (GTDB): domain Bacteria; phylum Bacteroidota; class Ignavibacteria; order Ignavibacteriales; family Ignavibacteriaceae; genus FEN-1297. The sequence continues at coordinate 1,811 of JAJYCM010000162.1, read as the reverse complement.
CAGAGACTCCGCAAATTCCGACTTCGCCTTCGCTAAGAGGAGAATCGGCATCCCACCCCATCAGAGTAGGCAGATCAAACGCTGTAGACAGCCCGGTTTGACCATGATCCAACAAATAGTGAAAACGTTGGTTTGTATCTTCGGGAGAACCGAAGCCTGCAAACTGACGCATCGTCCAAATCTTTCCACGGTAACCGTCGGCATGAATACCGCGCGTAAAAGGATATTCACCGGGAAAACCTATTTCATCAAGATAGTTAATATTTTCAATATCATCCGGACCATAAAAGTTTTTAACTTCTTCACCGCTAACGGTTGTATATTTTTTCATTCCTCTTGAATTTGAATTATTAGCTTTAGATTCAAACACACTTTTCCGGTTAATATAATCTTTGTTAATCATCGTTTTTCCTTATTTAGTTTTTTTTGAAACTAATATTAAAATACCTTTTGGGTAATTCTGATCTAAAATTAAGTTCTGCCAAACCTTCTGTCAAATTCATCAAGAGAAATTTTTACGACTATAGGTCTGCCGTGTGGGCAAACGTAAGGCATAGAAGTAGCGAATAGTTGGTCGATTAGAAGGCGCATTTCTTTTTCCGAAAGATAATCACCTGCTTTAATAGCTGCTTTACACGAGTATGATTTTGCTATATTCTCCTTTGATTCCAATTTATTTTCGCGCTGGTTAGTAGTGTATTCGTTAATTAAATCGAGAAGCACTTTTTCTTCTGAGCCGCTTTTGACATCTTCCGGAACTCCTTCAATTACGATTGTATTTTTGCTAAAAAATTTAAGAGTAAAGCCTAACTTAGTTAAGAAAGGATAAATTTCTTTCACCAAGCCAAAACTACCGGGGTCAAGTTCTACCGTTCGTGGGAAAAGCAGTTGTTGAGAGAAAGGTAGATCAGCTTCAAAGCGTTTCCATACTTTTTCATATAAAACTCTTTCATGTGCAACATGCTGATCGATAATCATCAATCCCGTTTTAATCTGCGAGAGGATATATTTATTATGAAGTTGAATAATAAAAGTAGCGCCGTCTTCATTTTCGTTTTTTTTTTCATAGTTTCCCGCTTCGTGATATACTTCGCGGGTATCATTTTTTTCAAATGGATGATGGGTAATACTCTCTTGGTTGATATTTTCAGGTATGGCACTAAAGATCAGATCGATTTCGCGGTCAGAGAAATCTGTCCGGGCAACAGATTTTCTTTCGGAGAAAACCGGTCTATCAGAAAAATCATTTTTCTTTACCCTATTAAAATTATTAAATGAAAGCTTATCCCCTTCCGGCGCAGTATCGGTAAATTGCATTAATGGAACGAGATCGTGAGTGGCTAAACTTTTTTTAACAACAGCAAGTACAAAACTATAAACGTCTTTATCGTCATCAAAGCGGACTTCAAGCTTTGAAGGGTGCACATTTACATCAATGCGCTGCGGATCGATATCTAAAAAAAGTAAGAAAAAAGGATAATCGCCTTTTTCCAGGATATTTTCATAAGCGGTAAACACTGCATGATTAATTTGTTTACTAACGACATACCTGCTGTTAAGAAACAAATATTGATCGCCTTTACTTTTTTTAAGCATGGTCGGTTTTCCGGCATAACCATAAAGAGAAATGAAATCGGTCTTTTCTTCTACCTTAATAAGAGCATCAAGCATATTGTCCGCAAAGACTTGCTGAATTCTATCTTCAATAGTTCCGGCAGAATAGTTGAGGATAATTTCATCATCATTATGAAGCTTAAAATTAATTTTTGGATGGCTTATAGCAATCCTATTGAAGGTATCGATGATATGCT
>JAJYCM010000161.1 GCA_021778375.1 Bacteroidota bacterium | reverse complement strand
GATTGTCTTGTATGATGAGAAAGAGGGAATTGAAGTTGCTAGAATCGATTTAATCGCTTCCCGTATTAACAAAGAGGAACCATTTACTTATGATCTAAAGGTTAATGATTCTGAATTATTTTCTGACAGCACAATCAAAGTCGGCCGGGCACTTTTTGAACCGGTATTTATTCTTTATACTTCCTTTCTTCCGGTTGATATAAATGAATTCCTAAAAATTGCTAAACACATTTCTTCGAATTTCTTAAACATCAGTGATCACTGGAAAATTATTGAAATCCCTACAAAATTGATTTCTCATTTTTATTCCAACTCTCAAAACCGTAACCTAAAACTTGAAGAAGTAGTATCTTATTTTTATGAAAGAAAAGAAATTATTGATGTTATAACAAAAAAAGAAAAGGAATTATTATTATCTAATGTATACTGGTATGAATTGCCCAATGAAATATGGGCATTAGCACACTTACAAAAATTAACCATTGAAAACGCCGGTATCTATAACCTTCCTAAAGAAATTGAAAATCTTTCAGATATATGTGAATTGATTATAGCTAAGAATCGATGTTTTGAAACAATACCTCCGGAAATATCTAAGCTAAAAAAACTTACGCATTTGTATTTATATGAAAATAACATTAAATTTTTGCCCGAATCAATTGGAGAATTAGAAAACTTGAAAGTCTTATATCTCTCAAACAATCGACTAAGAACACTTCCCAAATCCTTAACCATGCTTCCGAAGCTTGAAATTATAAATCTTTCTTACAATCCTATTAAAGAACTTCCTGATGATCTTTTCGAAATGCAGAGCTTGAAAGAAATTAATATTAAAAATTGCATGAATCTAAATATTGATGAGATTCATACAAAACTTATTAACAATCCAAACATTAACATTTATTCATAGGAGATTTATGAGTATCACACCAAAAGAAAAAGAAGATAATCTAGAAATCTTAAACAATTTTATTGGCTATGGTAATCCCGAAGCCAAATATTGGTTTATCGGTATAGAAGAACATTCTCCCGATAAAAATCGGAAAGGAATTGATTGGGAGCTAGAAAGCAAAAGGTTTGATATCTATAAACAAAATTATCAGTATAAACCATTCTCTTTATCAAACAAGGATTTTAAGTTCTTAAATGAAAAAATAACATATACTCCGACTTATGAAGGAATAAAAAAGATATATAACCAAATTAATTCTTCTAATAAAATAGAAACTGACGAAATAGGAAATTATGGTATCAATTTATTTATAGCAAATCTATATCCTTTGGGTCGTTCTACTACTAGAGATAAATATAATGAATTTGTCAAAAGATATTTATATGACGATAGTTTTGAAAAATGGTTCGAGGATAATTGGGAAAAGAGAAAAGATATTCTAAAAAAGTTCTTAATAAATAAATTATTCAAGGATTCTAAAAAGGAGAAATATATTTTTTGTTTAGGGATTAGTTCGTGGAATGAATTTGAAGAATTATTCAAATCTTCGTTGAATGAACCTACATTTAAATTTGATACTATAAAAAATAGTAAGAATGATAATTACTATGGCTATTATAAAGCTAATAATTATAATATTTATTGTTTATACCATCCTGCAAGTTCACGTTTCAATAACTTAAATTTTGAATACAATAATGACTTGAAAATTATTCTATGAAAATCCTTCTTGATATAGACGACACCGCCATAATTACAAAAGACAGGGGCAAAACTTGGCAAGAGCATCCGCGCCTCAAAGAACTAATTGAAAAGCATGAAATTTATTTATATTCCGGAAACCCCGATATAGATAATTACCACGAAAAGTGGAAAACAAAAGGATATATCCCTAAAGGCTTCAGCAGTATTCCCAAAGCAGATGTTTTGATTGACAATAATTTCGATTTACATAAAACAGATGTTGAGGTCAAGAAATGTTATTCTTCAATAGATACTTTTTTTAGATTTAATAAAAACAAAAAATCACTTTAGCGAATTCAATGTATCAAAATAGCCAGAATAGTAACAATGATGAATAACCGTATACATCCTTTTAATAATCCGGGGAAAAACATTACAAACAATATTAGCAGTAATAATTCCATACCCTTATTTACTAAACGGCTTGATATCTTTCATATCATTAAATGATAAATATTTAGAATGAAAAAGTTTATAAATGATTTCATCCGGCAGGCAGAAATCTTAGCATACTGCTTAAATGGCGAATCGGTTTCGAAAGCAGAATATGCAGATAGATATGATGTAGAAGAGATTACTATTAACAGAGACCTTAAAGCATTGCGTGAGTTAGGTATACAAATCTTTAGTAACAAAGGTAAAGTCGGAATTCGTGAATTACCACCTAAAGAAATACTGCAACAATTGTCATCCGACTATTTACCGATTGAGATAAATTCAGATGTTTTCATTAAGCAAGTAAAACTACTAAGCAAGACGAACAAACAAACCTATTTCCAAATATTAGTTTTACTTGCAAAAGCAGTTAAGGAAGGATTGATAATTGAATTTAGATACAATAGATTAGCTGATAATGAAATTCACAATTACAAAGTTATACCAATAAGGCTATTTACTAGTGAATTAAACTGGATACTTCACGGATTTAAGTCTGGTGAAGATATTTTAAAGACTTTTTATTTAAGCCGAATTAAAGATTTAAGAATTACAACCGAAAGATATTCTCAAACAGCAATTCCAAAAGAAAAAAAAGATACCTACAATGTAGTTTTACGTTTTAACCCTGAAGTAGCCGAAGAATTGTATTCAAAAGTATGGTTTGAAGAATTTGAAATTGTAAAAGACAAATCTGGTTTTATCATCTTAAAAACAAAACAAAGTATTACAAGCAAAATTGCAAGTTGGTGTATTAGCTGGTGGGATATGCTTGAAATAACAGAGCCGATAGAACTCAAGAACTATATCAGCGAAATGCAAAAAGCATTCAATAATAATAATCCGAGTAATTTATAATAAAAAAGCCCAATGATCGGGCGACCATCGGGACCTAACTCTTTTACTTCAAAAGGCAGGGGAGAACCTTTTGAAAGAGTCACAATAAACTTAAACATTTCACTCTTTTTTTGCAATGGAAAATCTTTAATTATGGAAAAAAATTGTGCGTTGTAAACAACCCTATCTTTATTAGTTGAACATAAAAAAAATAATTACTAAGTTTAATAAAAAAAGTTCAAAGCCTAATGCAAATACAAAATAATAAATTGAATTCAACTTTAAGTTTTAGTGGAAAGGAATTCCAGAGCTTTCTTAAGGAGGAGTTCAAGACAATAATGTTCGGTAAGACGAAGGATAAAATCAAAAAGTCCCTACTCAGTCCCTACTCAGTCCCTACTTTAAAGCTATAAATCATCGGGATTCTTCCAGAGCTTTAAAAGCAAAAAGCTCGATTTTATCTCAAAATCGAGCCTTCTAAGAGCTGGCGGACGGATTTGAACCGCCGACCGGCTGATTACAAATCAGCTGCTCTACCAGCTGAGCTACGCCAGCAATTTTTCTTACTCCCAAAATTAAAATATTTTACTCTTCGTTGCAAGCAAATATACCATTCGCTTGGTAAAAATTTAAGAATAATTGAATTCTTAGGGCTGATTAAGTTATTAGTTGAGGGTTTCTGTTGAAAGATTATAGATAATATAGAGGTAATGTATGATACCTGCACAAGATAAGGCTATTTTAAGTCTTGTTGAGGTGCATTCAGAGTGTATTTACAGTGCATTCAGAGTGCATTCATAATATTTTGTGGGCTTGTGGAGTTATTTGCTTGTTGGATACTAAACGTTTTGCTGAAAACTTTTTTACTTAAAGAAATTTAGTCAAGAGTTTAATTAAGCATAAACCTATAATTATGGTCGCTTAAAAAACATATTTATTGAATTAAATTTAGTAATATGTTTGGTTATGATCTAAGAAAAACTTAATTTTTTTATTAAATTATTTGAAGTTTTTCTATGAAACTGATGATTATTCTATTTGCCTTTTCTGTACTTTTCTACATACTGCACTTAAAGCACACCCGATTACAAAAAACTTCGAATTTATTTTTGCGAATTACAAAGGGAAATATATATGGTTTGGGTCTTTTTCAAAAAAGAAGCGAAAACGAAGATTATGAACTGTATACTAAATTAAAAATGGAATGATTTTTAGATTTGATTCAAGTTATGATTCGTTTAATAAGGGTGATAATGTTGCTGCATTTGTATGCTTCCTTCTATTCTCTTAAAAAAACAGAATCATGTATAAAATAGATTGAAAGGGTTATTGTGTCCGATTGCAACGGATTATTGCCTGATAGATGGTATGAAAATGCAGAAAAATATCCCGATAAAGATGCTATCGTCCATTGGGTTACAGGTGAAGAACCATTAAGGTGGAGTTTCTCTGAGCTTCTCAAACGTGCAGAAATTTTTGCTGTTTCTCTAAAAGAAATCGGAGTTAGAAAAAATGATGTCTGTGCTACTATCATAAGGCATAATAAAAATTTTTATCCACTATACCTTGCTATTTCTCTTATAGGAGCCATTCCTTCTGTTCTTGCATATCCAAATCCAAGATTACATCCGGATAAATTTAGACAGGGAATAGTGGGAATGTCCAAACGATCCGGTTTGGATTACATTCTAACAGAAAACGAACTTGAGCCAATATTAAAACCTCTTCTCGATGACAAGAATAATACTATTAAAGGTTTGCTCTATCCATTTGATTGGGATATTAATAAAAAATATGAACGAGAAAAAATAAATGAAATTTCTGACATAAGGAAGGATACATTACCAAGCAGCCCGGCTTTATTACAGCATTCATCGGGAACAACTGGATTGCAGAAACCAGTTGTACTTTCCCATAAGGCAATTCTTCAACATCTGGATAATTATTCCCAAGCTATTTGTTTGAGCTGTGAAGATAAAATTATTAGTTGGCTGCCACTTTATCACGATATGGGATTAATAACTGCTTTTCACATGCCGCTGGCATTGGGTATTACTACTGTTCAACTTGATCCTTTTGAATGGGTTTTGGTTCCTTCTTTGCTTTGCGAAGCTATTTCTAAGGAAAAAGGAACTCTTGCATGGATGCCGAATTTTGCTTTTAATGTGATGGCGGATAAAATTAGAGATGAAGACCTTGAAGGCATTTCGCTTGACAGCTTGCGAATGATTATTAATGCCAGTGAACCAATCAGATATAATAGTCACCAAAAATTCTATAAAAGATTTTTTCAATACAATCTCAAACCCTCCACGATTGCCTCGTTATATGGAATGGCAGAAAATACCTTTGCAATAACACAATCCAGTCCCGGTGTTAGCCCTGCTACAATTCAAGTGGTTGAACATGATTTAAGAGAAGGGAGAGTAAGTATTACTTCAGATAATACAAATTCACGGATTTGTGTGTCATCCGGGAAACCGATTAAAGGATGCCGCATTAGAATTGTTGATGATACACGGAAAGAATTACCTGAAATGTTCGTAGGAGAATTAGCTATATCATCTGATTCAATGTTTGATGGTTATAGAAATTATCCTGAAAAATCATTGGAAGTTTTGGTGAACGGCTGGCTTTACACTGGTGATTACGGCTTCAAATATGATAACGAAATTTATGTAATCGGTAGAAAGAAAGATATTATTATTGTTGGGGGTAAGAATATTTATCCTGAAGATATTGAAGATATTGTTGGAGCAGTTGAAGGAGTAATTCCAGGAAGGGTAATTGCATTTGGAGAATTTGATGAAGAGATTGGAACAGAACAAGTTAGTATTGTTGCTGAAACAAATATTATGAGCGAGGAAGTTCGCAAAAAATTAAAGTCAAAAATACTTAGCGCTACAATGGCAATAAATATTTCTGTTAAGAAAATTTACTTCGTCCCGCCGCGGTGGCTTATAAAATCTTCGGCAGGTAAACCAAGCAGAAGAACCAACAAGGAAAGATTAGTAACAAGCTGACTAAACAAGCGGAGTATTTGTTTTTGAATTTGCGTCAAATTTTTATTTTAACCGTAAATTAGGAATAATACAATCACGAAATAATAAAAACCATGTATCTGATTATTTGAGGACAGTCTGCCGGGTAAATATTTTATCCTCCATAGAGAGTAACCAATCTTCATAATTTAAATGTTTGTTCAAAAATATTATTTTCTGTAAACTTGTAATCGTATTTAACAAGAAATCAAATTTTATGAAACCTGTTCAAATCAAAATTGTCGATAAAGAAAAATTGCTCTTAAAATGGGATAATAATTCCGAAAATATTATATCTCTAAAATATTTACGCGATGAATGTCCCTGCGCTGGCTGCAAAGGCGAAACCATATTGCTAAAAACTTACCGCCCTCCTAAACCAACTTCTGTAAATGAAAATATGTTCAAAATAATAGATATT
>JAJYCM010000160.1 GCA_021778375.1 Bacteroidota bacterium | reverse complement strand
TAACGTCTTTTCCTGTAGAATCCGTTGAACCGTGAATCGTATCGTCCGGAGGTCTGAAATAATTTTTACCCTGAATATTTTGTTCCGGGTAATTTACAACTAATTCGAATTCAGTCTTTACAGGTTTATTTATAAAATCGGAGGCAGTAACATTTAAGTCAATCGGTCTTCCGGCTTCAACAAAATATTTATCCGGAGAAGTAGAAATATTGAAGCTGCCTCTTGTAACAAAAATATCCTCAGAGCCTGAGACGGTTTGGCGCGAATTATCTGTCACCTCAGCTTCGATAGTATAAGTAAAGTCATTACTTAAAGTTGAATCAACCGTATAATGGAAAATAAATTGCCCGTTTTTATCAAGAGTTCCTTCTTGTTGAGTAATTAATTCATTTGGACTATGATAGTTAATTTTCCCCATATTGAATGAGTTATAGAACCATGCAAACGCGGAACCATGCCACCACGGTCTCCAATAACGCTGTCTAAATACTTTTACATTAACCGTTCCAGCCTTAACAGGAGAGCCGAAATAATACTTAGCAGAAATTATCGCATTAATCGTGTCTCTTACAGCATATTTATTTTTAGCAGTAGAAACAGTGACCAAATATTCCGGCTTTTTATATTCTTCGACGCTGAATGAACCAAAGTAAGGTTGATTATTTTTAGCAGCAATGATGGAATAATTGCCAAGTTCGGCATCATCGCTAAGCTTAAAACTTCCGGATATTGCACCGAACTCGTTTGTTGTCATCTCTTGAGAAAAAATATCTTTCCTCTTTTGCGTTCTTATTATGATTTTAAATTTTTCATCGGCAACATTTATCAAACCATTGCCATTTCGTTCACGGATGATAGCCTTGTAAAAAACAATTTGCCCGGGGCGATAAACAGGTTGATTCGTATAGATATAGGCGGTGTACGGTTTTGCGTCGAGCCGGAAATAAAAATAAGGATCGCTTAAAATTGTTTCGTCTTTAGTTTGGGCAACCAGCAACGCATTCTCGTCGCTGAAGTCAATATTTCCCTTAATTGAAAATAAAGCTAAACCTGAGCTATCGGCATCTTTTTTAGCAATGAGTTTATTGTCGTTATATAAACTGAATTTGACATTTTTAATTACATTACCGGTTTTGGAATCGGCAACAAAGGCAAGAACTTGCCGGCCGCTATTTTTATAGACAATAGCTTTGTTAGTAACCGCAATTCCGCAGTAAGCAACATGGTTCCCTTTTATTGCCTGGAGGATATAAGTACCCGCTTCGTTAATTTTTCCTACGTCAAGATTATTATTAGTTCCAAAATTTCCGGAAGTATTTATTTCCGCATCCCATTGCTTAACAAGCTTTGTATACTTCAGCAAAATTTGCCTGTCATTTGCCCAGATATCAAAGTTTATCCTGAGGGAATTCTTATCTATTTTTGAAAAAAAAATAACCGGATCGGTGATCTTAAAAAGTCTGAATTGAAAATTATTATCAGTTTTTGAGTTAGAGAAAAGATTTACTGTTACATCACTGCCGGGAGTAAAAACCGTATAGCTTGAAAGATTGAATCGTTCATTAAAATTCGGATCGTTTATCTGGGCAAATAATTTTAAGGTAACCGAAAAAGCTATGGATACAAATAGGAAGATAATGGCTTTGCTTAATTTATAATTCATAAAAATCTTCTGGAAAATTTTCAAAAATAGATTTACAATTGAAGACCGATTAACTTTTCGGTTGAAATATAATAGAATTTAGGACAAAACTTAAGTAAATAAAAATAACGGTATCTAAAATAAAGCGTCAGAGAGTGACCCCTATATCGGATTGGATGGTCATTTCTTAACATCTTCTTAACAATTCAAGTTTTATATTTACAATAGCTTAGAAAAAATATTTTTAACAGGATTACAAATTGGAATCAGAAATAAAGGCGTGGGTTGTATCGGCAAGTATGGGATATGGCCATCTTCGAGCGGTTGATCCATTACGCAAAATTGCAGAAGAAGAAATTATTTTAGTTGGCGCTAACGATGGAGTATCGCCATCAGAAAAAATCTTATGGGAAAGGCTTCTTTATGTCTATGAATTTCTTTCACGCGCCAAAGGTATTCCATTTATCGGAAACCCAGTATTTAATATTTTAGATTCATTTCTTCGCATCCCTTCATTTTATCCGATGAGAAATTTATCTAACAAAACTTTTCAAGTTGACCTTTTAACATCGAGTATAAAAAAGGGACTATGCTCGGGAATGTTGAAAAAAATCAGCACGAAACATTTACCATTGGTAACCTCCTTTTTTGCTCCTGCAATAGCTGCGAATATAAACGGATACGACAGTATCTATTGTATTATTTGCGATGCCGATTTGAACAGAGTTTGGGTGGCGGAGGAGCCATGGGAAAGCAGAATAATTTATTTTGCGCCATGTGGAAAAGCAGCACAAAGACTAAGTGCTTACGGTGTTCCCACTGAAAGGATTTTTACCACAGGATTCCCGCTGTCGGATAATTTGCTAGGTGGAAAGGATTTGAGAATATTAAAAGCAGACTTAACGCAACGATTGTTTTACCTCGATCCAAATAATCGATTTTGGGAAATGCATGAAATGGGCGTAAAATATTTCCTTGGCGAAGATAATTGTAAATTTGAAGATGCACGAAAGCTCACTATCACCTTTAGTGTCGGAGGAGCAGGTGCTCAAAAGGAAATGGCTAGAACTATTGCTTTAAGCTTAAAAAGGAAATTGCAAGAAGGAGAAATTAGATTGAACTTAGCCGCCGGCACAAAAGAAACAGTAAAGAATTATTTTGAGAATGTGAAGAAAGAAATCAGCCTGGACAATGAGAATATAAATATTATTTATTCGGATAAATTAGAGGATTATTTTGTTAAGTTTAACGAGTCGATTCGTACAACAGACATATTATGGACAAAGCCGAGCGAACTGTCGTTTTATGCTGCTTTAGGTCTTCCAATAATTATGACGCCACCTATCGGATCGCAGGAACAATTTAATGCAAAATGGTTGTCTGAAATACAAGCAGGAATTAAGCAGGAAAATCCGGAATACACTGATCAATGGTTGTTTGATTTGCTTAATAGAGGAAGGCTTGCAGAAGCAGCGTGGTCGGGGTTCTTAAAAGCAAGAAAACTTGGTACTTATAAAATTCTTGAAGTACTTGAGACCGGCAAAATGTCTCATGAAGATTCACCTATTCTTCGTTAATAAATTATGAATCAAAAGAAGAAATATTTTTTATTATATCTTAAAACCGGTGGTGGTCATTTAGCGCCGGCTAAATCGATAGCCAATACACTGGTACAAAATTTTGGAGATGAAGTAGAGCCAATCCTCATTGATGGTTTTACTAAGACAAACAAAATTGTTAAATGGATAATTGAGGACGGTTATAGAATTTTGCAAGCAAAGGCAAGGTGGTTATATCAAACCATATATGCAGTATATAAGGTTTTCATTATAGGAAAAATTAGCAGCAATACTATTTCATTTCATGTTAAGCCTTATTTACGTGAAATTTTTGGTGAAACGAAACCGGATAAAGTAATCATATTCCATTTTTTCCTTATTCAACCATTGCATGAAGTCTTAGAAGAACTTAAAATAACAATCCCGGTGATCACAGTAGTTACAGACCCATACACAGCGCATCCGTTATGGTTTTTAAGAAAAGATCAGGATTTTATTGTCTTCAGTGAGAGACTAAAAAACTGGTGCATAAATAAAGGAATAAGCAGGGATAAACTTCACTTATTTCCATTCATACTTAACGAAAAATTTTCAAACCCGATTCAATCAAATGAAATTCCTACATTAAAAAAGAAATTGGGTTATGACATTAATAAGAACATTATTCTAATATTAGGCGGCGGAGACGGGATACCACAGGGGCTAAGGATATTAAAAATTCTTTCCAACAATTTAAAGGAAATCGAGATTGCAATTATATGCGGCAAGAATGAGTCTCTATACAGAGAAGCATTAGACCTTAAAGAGAAAAATAATTTAATTAATTTGAAAATTTACGGATATATAGACTTTATTTATGAGATATTAAATATTTCGGATATTGTTATAACAAAATGCGGCGCATCGACATTCATGGAAATTTTAATGTGTAAGAAAATCCAGGTTATTACAAACTATATTTGGGAACAGGAAAAGGGGAACATGGAATATCTCGTTGAGAAAAAAATGGGGATTTACGAGCCGAACATTAAAAAACTTCCAAAACTTATTTCCGGAATTGTGGGGGATAAAAACATTTACGGGAGTTATATTGAAAATATAAATAAAGAATTTCTGCAAAATGGATGCGAGGCAGTAAGCCGGTTTCTTATGGAATTTGATTACCTTAAATAAGCCTATTCAATTTAGTCTAATTGAATTTCCACTTTCCCTTTTAATGCCGCATTTATATTTTTATGATTAAGCAATTACAAATTATATTAAGGAATTTAGATGGAAGATTTAACTTTTGAGGAAGTTCGTATCATCGGAACGCTCATTGAAAAAGAATTGACAACCCCTGAATATTATCCGTTAACGGTAAATTCTTTGATGAATGCTTGCAATCAAAAAACAAATAGGGACCCTGTTGTTTCATTTGATGAAAAAATAATTGAAACAACTTTGGATAGTCTTCGCAGCAAAGCATTGGCAAGAAGAGTAACTGGAAGCGATATAAGAGCAGCAAAATACCGGCAGTCTTTTACTGAGAAATTGAATTTATCGCCGGAAGAAACCGCTATTATGTGTGTGCTAATGCTTCGTGGAGCACAAACTACCGGCGAAATTAAAGGACGTACCGGAAGAATGTTTAACTTTGAAAGCTTAGCACGAGTTGAGGAGATTTTAAAAAATTTAATGGAATTGGAAAATCCTTTGATTGTCAAACTTCCGAGACAAACAGGAATGAAGGAATCGCGTTACGCGCATTTGCTTTCAGGTATGCTGGATACTGAAAAAAGCAACGATCAAAAGGATAGTGCAGCCACGAATGAACAAAACAAAATTGAGGAATTACAAAAAGAACATGAATTATTAAAAACAAAATTAGAAGATTTGAAAAATCAGTTTGAGAAATTTAAGAAACAATTTGAATAACGATATAAACCGAATCATGGGGGCGCACTAATTCTTGACATGGAAAGGTTATTTTGTCCCCCTTTGACGCTTCATTTGTTGCAACATCATCTTTCAAAATATTATTTATTTTAACGGAAACAACCCCTGTCGTTGCACCTATAATTAAAATCTCATCACCTAATTTTATCTTACCTGATTCAAGCGATACAAATACTGTGTTTGCTTTTTTAAAATAGTTAAGAACTTTGCCGACGTATGCTTTGCGCGTCGTTGCTTTGCTGCCGTATATATCGGCATACTCAGAGGAACTTGGTTTATCAAAATAGAATCCTGCAGAGAATCCACGGTTATATACTTTTTCTAATTCAGCAAGAAAATCTTTTTTTATTTCGGCGGTAAGTTTACCTTCAAAATATAAATCGATTGCTTTGCGGTAAACAGAGACTACTTTTGCGACATATTCGGGACTTCTTTTTCTTCCTTCAATTTTGAAAGAATCAATTCCGGCTTCAATTAGCTGATCTATAAATTCTATGGTGCATAAATCTTTAGGCGATAAAACATAATCCTCTCCTATGATCAGTGATTTATCAATTGAGTTATCAATAACTTCATATTCTCTGCGGCAAGGCTGAATACATTCACCGCGATTTGCGCTTTTTCCAAAAAGATGATGACTCATAAAACAGCGTCCGCTAACAGCAATGCACATAGCTCCGTGGATGAACGCTTCAATTTCGAGATCAGTTGAAGTGCGAATATTTTTTATTTCTTCTAGCGAACATTCTCTTGCAAGTACAACCCTTACAGCTCCGAGGTTTTTAAAAAAATTCGCGCTTAGAGAATTTGAGATAGATGCCTGTGTTGAAATACAAAATGGCATATCATATTTGCGGCATATTTGGGTAATTGCAAGATCCCAGCAAATTATTCTATCTACTCCGGAATTTTTAGCAGCAGAGATAATTTCTTCAGCTTCGGCAATTTCTTCTTCATAAATTATTGTGTTAAGAGTAAGATAAGTTTTAACGTTTCGTTCCTTGCAAAATGCCGTAACATTCGTAAGTTCCTCCGTTGTAAAGTTAGCCGCTTTAGCGCGCATATTTAATTTTTCCACACCGAAATAGACAGCATTTGCGCCTGCATTAACAGCAGTAACAAGCATAGTCCAATCCCCCGCGGGAGCCATAAGCTCGGGAGTAGTTTGTCGTGCGTTGTTTATAGTTTGTAGTGGCAGATTAATCATTTTACTTAGATTTTGTATCCATATAATTTATAAAAGCACTTAATCTTGGAATCAATTCATCAATCATTTTTGTAATCATTTCTTTATCAGCTTC
>JAJYCM010000159.1 GCA_021778375.1 Bacteroidota bacterium | reverse complement strand
GTGAGCGAATTGAGAACTTGCTAAAAGATTCTGCTTTCCATAATAAAGTAGATAGTTTGCTGAAAAATAAACAACAAACTGCTGAACAGCCTGCCTGGTTTCAAAATGCTTATCCAAAAGCTCCTCTAAACAGTGTAGCTTATTTTAGCATGGAATTTATGTTGAACGAAGCGCTTCCGATTTATGCCGGAGGATTAGGTAATGTAGCAGGCGATCAATTAAAAGCTGCAAGTGATCTTGGGGTTCCGGTTATTGGAATTGGACTTTTATATCAGCAAGGTTATTTTCGCCAGGTAATTGATAAGTACGGTGCTCAACATGCGGTTTTTCCATATAACCATCCCGGTCAATTGCCCATTACCCCTTTACGGCAGCCTAACGGCGAATGGTTACGCGTAAAAGTTGATTTACCCGGAAATTCTGTATTGCTGCGCGCATGGCAGGTTAAGGTTGGCAGGACTTATTTATATTTACTGGATAGTAATGATGTAGCCAATTTTCCTATTCACCGGGGTATAACAAGCGAATTATACGGAGGCGGACAAGAAATGCGTCTTCAACAGGAAATAATTCTCGGAATAGGCGGATGGAAGCTGCTGTCAGCGCTCGGTATTCAACCCGAGGTTTGCCATTTAAATGAAGGGCATGCAGCTTTTGCTGTACTTGAAAGAGCACACGACTTTATGGATAAGACCGGACAGCCATTTAATGTTGCTCTTAATGCTACACGCGCCGGAAATCTTTTTACAACTCATACGGCTGTTGCAGCCGGTTTTGATGCTTTTCCTCCTTACCTTATTGAACAATATTTTGGCCCTTATGCTGTTAATAAACTTGGAATTAAGTTAGAAGAATTACTCGCTTTGGGAAGGCAAAATCCATATAATCCATCAGAAAATTTTAATATGGCTTATCTAGCTATAAAGGGCAGCGGTGCCGTGAACGGCGTTAGCCGTCTACACGGAAAAGTTAGCAGACATATATTTACCTCTTTATTCCCAAAATGGCCTGAAAATGAAATACCTATCCAGCACATTACAAACGGAGTTCATATGTCAAGTTGGGACTCGCAGGCAGCCGATGATTTATGGACGGAATCCTGCGGTAAAGACCGCTGGCGCGGAGCTTTCAAAATGCACGAACATAATATCCGGCAAGTATCCGATGAAAGACTTTGGGAAATGCGTAATTTATCAAGTGTATCTCTTGTAAAATATGTTCGCGAAAGGGTGACGCGGCAGCTAATTGCTCAGGGTACTCCGGCTGAAGATGCAGGCAGTGTAAACAGGTTTTTTGATCCAAATACTTTAACTATTGGATTTGCACGTCGCTTTGCAACTTATAAAAGACCGAATCTTCTTCTGCATGATCCTGAAAGACTTCTTAGAATTTTAACAAATCCTAAACGCCCGGTTCAGCTTATTATTGCGGGCAAAGCTCATCCGGCTGATAAAGCTGGTCAAGACCTAATCCAACAATGGATAAATTTCATCCGTAATACTGAAGCAAAAAATTATGTGATATTCCTTTGCGATTATGATATGCATTTGACAGAGCATTTGGTACAAGGCGTAGATGTATGGTTAAATACTCCAAGAAGGCCCTGGGAGGCTTGCGGAACAAGCGGTATGAAAGTACTCGTCAACGGGGGAATAAATATATCCGAGTTAGATGGCTGGTGGGAAGAAGCCTATACGCCTGAAGTTGGATGGGCTTTAGGAGACGGTCTGGAACATGGAGACGATCCAAAGGTTGATATAACAGAAGCCGAAGCTCTTTATAATTTACTTGAAAATGAAGTTGTACCCGAATTTTATACCCGTAACGAAAAAGGAATCCCGGCTGCCTGGGTTGCACGCATGCGCGAAAGTATGGCGCGTTTGACTCCTCAATTTTCAGCTAACCGTGCAGTACGGGAATATACAGAGCAACATTATATTCCTGCCGCCGAATTTTACAGTAATCGATCGGCGAATAAAGGAGAAATCGGAAAGAAAATTGAGGATTGGAAGAGAAATCTAAAACAGAAATGGGAGGCGTTGCGCTTTGTCGACTTTAAGATTGAAAGTAACAAAGAGCATCATATTTTTGAAATCCAAGTTTATCTTGACGAAATTGACCGGCATGAAATAAAAGTTGAAATATTTGCCGACCAAGTAAATGGACATAAACAAGTCCGTCATGAAATGAAATTTATGCATAAATTAGATGGTGCAATTAATATCTATGTCTATAGCGCAACTATTTCTGCGTCTCGACCCGCAGAGGATTATACCGCAAGAATAATTCCGTATTTCCCGGGTGTAAATGTTCCTCTGGAAACTTCTCAAATACTTTGGCAAAAATAATTTATTAAAGTCTTTGAGAATTAGCTAATTTGTAGTTCAAAGTTTCCGGCAATAGTTTTGCCATAATTTAAAAGAAGGATGACTCTCTTGTCATTTAGAACCAGGCGTTAGCCGGTGCCTGCACCGTTTGCGGTGAGAATCCTTTTATGGATTTTATATTTTTCTCTTCGCCTGCCGGCAGAGAGCGTTGCACAACTCCAAAATGTCATTTCGACCCTGCCTACCGGCAGGCAGGCGGAGGGAGAAATCCCATGTATAGCTTAAGTACACAAGTTGAACGTGGGATATCTCAGTCGATTACCTGCCTGTAGGCAAGCTCCTTCGATATGACATCTGGAAGTTCTGCAACACTCTCGGTAGGCAAGTCCGAAATTACAGTTGAGAGAAAAATTTATTTCGTAGAAGTTCTATTTATCAAAAATAATATTTTAGGAAAAAGAATGCCACACGATCATAATCATTCAACGGAGTTAGACGGCGGTAGATTGTTA
The DNA here is from genome assembly GCA_021778375.1 of Bacteroidota bacterium. Lineage (GTDB taxonomy): Bacteria > Bacteroidota > Ignavibacteria > Ignavibacteriales > Ignavibacteriaceae > FEN-1297. Next base: position 3,634 of record JAJYCM010000159.1, on the reverse strand, counting down.
ATAACTATGCTGCTTAATTTTTTCATTACGATAATTGAAATTATCGGAGGAATTTTATCCGGAAGCCTATCATTACTATCAGACGCATTCCATAATTTTAGCGACGGTGTTGCCTTAATCATAAGTTACATAGCAGGGAAGTTGAGTAAAAAACCGCGTTCATTAAAATATACTTTCGGCTTGAAGAGGGCTGAGATTTTAGCCGCAATAATCAACTCAAGTGCGCTTATAATCATAAGTTTCTTCCTTATAAAAGAAGCTTTCGATAGACTATATAGTACGTCGAAAATTAATGGCTCTTTAATGCTTATTGTAGCTGTTGTGGGTCTGGGTGCAAACGTTATCGGAACAGTCCTTCTCAAGAAAGGTTCCGATAAAAATTTGAATCTTAAGGCTGCATATCTCCATCTGTTAGGTGACGCCGTCTCAAGTTTTGCCGTTATAATTGGCGCAGTCTTTATTATTTATCTTAATATATATTGGCTTGATCCTGTATTAACAATATTGATTTCATTGTATATTCTAAAGGAAGCTTATGCAATTGTTAAGGAAGCTCTTGACATTATAATGATGTCTTCTCCGGCAGAAATAGATGTCCAATATTTAAGTGAATTAGTGGGATTAATACCCGGAGTGAAAAATATTCATCATGTCCATTTGTGGAAATTAAACGACACAGACACACATTTTGAAGCTCACGTGGAAACAGATAATATCCTTATCGGTGACACCAAAGTTATCCAGGATCGAATTAAAGAATTGCTTCATGAAAAATTCGAAATCAATCATACCACTCTTCAGTTTGAATGCGATAACTGTGCGGTAAAAGAATTGATTTGATTATTCTTATTCAAAGTAGAGTTGAGCTTTATCAATGTGAACTTTTGCTATTTTAATAAACATCATTTATATTTCGTGCATTAACGAAATGTAATAATATGACAATGTCTATAAAAGAAAATACGAAACTCTTTAAGGCTCTTTCAGATCCGAACAGACTTAGAATATTGAAAATGCTGCAAACAAAATCTCTGTGCGTATGTGAAATTACAGATATACTTAAATTGGCTACTTCGACAGTTTCAAAACATCTCAGTATATTACGTGATGTCGGGTTTATTTTGGAAGAAAAGGAAGGTAAATGGGTAAATTATATGATAAATCCTCGTCCTTCCGATAATAGAATTTCATCTGTTTTGTCCACGCTTGATTTCTGGATATCGGATGACAATGTAGTTATTTCCGATAAGCGGAAAATTCAAAAGATTGATAGAATTGAAGTTTGCGGCAGATAATATTTTATTATATAACATTTTGATACATGGCAAAATATAGTGAGCGTATAAATGAGAATTTTAATACTTTGTACAGGTAATTCCTGCCGCAGTCAAATGGCTGAAGGATTCTTAAAATCCTTTGATCCTGAATTGAAAGTATTATCAGCCGGCACAAATGCATCAAAACAAGTTCATCCCAAAGCAATTCAGGTGATGAAGGAAGTTGGCATCGACCTTTCAAAAAATTATCCGAAGATGGTTGATAAATTCTTGAGTGAATCTTTTGATTTTGTAATTACAGTTTGTGATAACGCTAAAGAAACTTGCCCGGTTTTTGTAGGAAAAGTTACTAATCGGCTTCACATGGGATTTGAAGACCCGGCGGACGCGACTGGTACAGAAGAAGAAATTCTTTCGGTTTTTAGAAAAGTAAGAGATGAAATTAAAGATGAGTTTTACAAATTCTATAATAGAGAATTAGTGTAAATGACAATTATTCATTTGTCATATCGAGGAGCCTGCCTGTCCGGTAGGCAGGTCTTCGACGAGATATCCCATGCACAACCCGTGTACCAGGCTATACATGTGATTTCTCCTTCGATGCCTCAGTCGAAGTGACAAGTTTAGGTATGTCATATCGAAGGAGTCCTCGACTGAGATATCCCATGCTCAACTCGTGCACCGGTGCTATACATGTGATTTCTCCTCCCTTCACCTGCCTGCCGACAGGCAGGGTCGTCGAAATGACAATTACTCATTTGTCATATCGAAGGAGTCCTCGACTGAGATATCCCATGCTCAACCCGTGCACCGGTGCTATACATGTGATTTCTTCCGCCAACAGCGGGTCGCTGAAATGACGATGTACTTAGTAAGAAATCAATTAAAAGCTATACTAGCAGCCCACGAATTTATTCGTGGGAAAAAAGATAAAAAAGAAATCCTTTTAACCGATTCATCGGTTTCTTAGAAGCTATAAATAATATTAAAATAAAAAAAGGTCTAAATTATGCTAACTATAAAAATTCTTGGACCGGGTTGTACAAATTGTACAAATCTTGAACGACTGTGCAGGGAAACTGTTTCCGAGAATAATATAAATGCTACGATAGAAAAAATTACAGATTACCGGGAAATTATGAGTTATGGTATTCTTAGCACACCAGGACTGGTAATCAACGGTAAAGTAGTATTAAGCGGCAAGCTGCCTACTAAAACAACATTAACACATTGGCTGAAGAATGCTTTCTAAAAAATTATCATTTCTTGACCGGTATTTAACTCTATGGATTTTCCTTGCAATGTTTATTGGAGTTTTCTCCGGTTATCTTTTCCCTGGCATTGTAGGATTCTGGAATAAGTTTCAAAGCGGCGCCACTAATATTCCCATTGCCATCGGATTAATATTGATGATGTATCCGCCGCTTGCAAAAGTTAAATATGAAGAACTTGGAGATGTATTCAAAAATATAAAGATACTTTCACTTTCATTAATTCAAAACTGGATAATCGGACCAATATTAATGTTCGCGCTTGCCATAATTTTTTTACAAGGCTACCCGGAATACATGGCAGGATTGATTATGATCGGTTTAGCGCGCTGCATTGCAATGGTTATTGTGTGGAATGAATTAGCTAAAGGAGATACTGAATATGCCGCTGGCTTAGTGGCATTCAATTCAATCTTTCAAGTTTTGTTTTTCTCAGTTTATGCTTATGTGTTCTTAACTGTTCTTCCCTCAGCATTGGGCTTGAAAACTTTTAAGGTGGATATTACAATAAGTCAAATTGCTGAAAGCGTTTTTATCTATCTTGGAATACCATTCATTGCCGGAATAATTACCCGATTCACATTAATAAAATTGAAAAATAAAGAATGGTATCAGAATAAATTTATACCAAAAATTAGTCCGATAACTCTCATTGCACTGCTATTCACAATCATTGTTATGTTTTCGCTTAAAGGCGAATACATTGTAAAGATTCCTCTCGATGTTGTGCGTATTGCAATTCCTCTACTGTTTTATTTCGTGATAATGTTTCTCGTTTCGTTCTATATGGGAAAAAAAGTCGGAGCTGATTACTCAAAAACAGCAACACTTTCTTTTACGGCAGCCAGTAATAATTTTGAATTAGCTATTGCTGTTGCAGTTGCAGTATTTGGAATAAATTCCGGGGAAGCATTTGCGGCAGTTATTGGTCCTCTTGTAGAAGTACCGGTTATGATTGGATTGGTGAACGTAGCATTATGGTTTCAGAAAAAATATTTTGTAGTTCTCAAGAGTAATGTAAATTAAGGAATCTTCTAAGAACATGAATTATAGAAAAAGGGTTAGTTAAAAAATGAAAAGTGCATT
>JAJYCM010000158.1 GCA_021778375.1 Bacteroidota bacterium | reverse complement strand
AAAGTCAAGAGATAGATAATTATCTCTTTGGAATATTCTCATCTTTCTCATTTTCTTTTGCGAAATACGGCTTGCCGTAACATTTGCTACAGCTCCATTTTCGAATTGTATCCTGGCGTTTGCAATATCAATAGTATCGGATACTACTGCAACTCCGCTGGCATCAATATTTTTGACTTCACTATTTACCAGGCTTAAAATTATATCGATATCATGAATCATTAAATCCAAAACAACGGCAACATCAGTACCGCGCGGATTAAACTGTGCAAGCCTGTCCGTTTGAATAAACATTGGTCGTATAATATATTTTTCAAGAGAAATTAAAGCAGGGTTAAATCGCTCAATATGCCCCACTTGTAAGTACAAATTTTTATCGTTCGATAATTTAACAATCTCTTCTGCTTCTAAAATTGTAGCAGTAATCGGCTTTTCCACAAAAACATGGCGATTCTTTTGGAGTGACTGTTTGACAAGCTCATAATGAGCCCTGGTTGTAGCTGCTACCGATACGGCATTAACCGAATTTAAGAGTTCTTCAATATTCTCAAAAACCGGAACACCAAACTCATTTCCGACAGATTTTGCTTGTTCAATATTTGCATCATAAATACCTGCAAGCTCGCAGTTTGAAATTTCGCTAAACATTTTTGTATGTAGTTTTCCAAGATGCCCGGTGCCTATTACGCCAATTTTTAGTTTTTCCATATTATTTGCTCATTAGTATTGTAAAATAAGCCATTTTAGTCTTTATTACTTAAAATTAATTCATTAATTGCCCCGCCACCTGCCGGTCAGGCAGGTGTCGGGGCAATAAAAAGACATATTATTGTAGTCATATTTTAAAACCATAATTAGAATATTTATTCGTCAATTCTGAATTTTCAAACAACCTTTAAATGTTGGGGTTATTGCATATACTTTCTTGTATAAAGTGACTTATAACTCATGTTACGCAGGCAATGTCAAAACAAAGGAAGTGAACTGCAAAACCTCCGAGGCTTAGGAAAACCTCGGAGTTATCCTTATGTAATAATAACCTTTTGAGTAAGGTAACTTATAAGTTAAAAATTTCGACACATTTAATTGAAGAATAGGGAATAAATATTTTCACCAATATTTTTTCTCTCTCAGCTTCCAGCATCAAGCCATCATCGTAAGCACCGGCTAACTTGCCGGTCTTAAATACAATTTCATAAATGGTTGTATCCGATTTTGTGTCCAAAGTTAGTCCATAATTTTCATGCATTGTAATGTTGAGAGTTTGCCCGATATAATTTTCCCATTCTAATTTCATTTTGACTCCTCACAAATTTTATTTAGATATTGTTCAAAGTTCTTTAAGTCGCTACAATGATAATACTCATTCAGAAATTGCCTTGCCAAAGTTTTATCACCGGAGTGCATATAATTTATATAACCAGAAGCAAGCGCAGCTTTAACCTTTGAAGCAGATTTGCAATCCTCGTGTTTGGATTCGTAATAATTGTCAAGGTAGTCTATGATATCATTATTTTCGTTTATAAATATTTTATAGACATCATCATTGACGGGAAAAAGCCCACCGCTTTGATATTTCCAGCAATTTACCGGAAGGAAAATATTATCAGGATCAGTATTTAGCGAATCAATAGCCGGGTTTCCGGAAACAATAATCATACCTCCTGCTTCGCTTGATTTAATTTCATAAGGTTCAATAAGTCCGGAGAATACTGAATCGGCAAGAGTAAGAGAATCCAACGTGTTGAAAACATAAAGAGTATAGAAAGTACTACTGTCTTTTTCATAAGAATCACTAATTAAAAATTCAGGTACACCATCGCCGTCAAGATCAAGAGCGAAGTCTTTTGGGCTATGAAATTCTTTTTGATAAAAAATTTGTTTATTTGAATTAACAGCAGTGAGTTCATTTTTGATAATTTTTAAAGAGAAAGAGTCAAATGAAAAAGTTTTATCCTGGCAAAAGTTATTTGGAATTGCAAGACAGATAATAATAATCGACAAAATAACCGGCATAAATTTAATTAAGTCCCATTCAAAAAAGATATTGCAATATAGTTGATTCTAAATAATTTATCAGCAGATATTTAAATAAATATTTAGGGCGCTTCTAAAAACTATCTTTTATAAAAATTTAACGCAGAGAACCTACCTGTCGGAAGAGAGCGTTGCAGAACTCTCCTATTCGTAAAGAGAGGTCTCAAAACTGTCTAAAATGGGATTTCTCAGTCGAAGACCTGCCTGCCGGTAGGCAAGCTCCTTCGAAATGACATCTGGAAGTTGTGCAACAGTCTCGGAAAGCAGGCAGGGTATTGAAGTATTTAGAAATGCCCTTAGGTTATACGAACGGCTGTTCATGAGTGAGGCAATGAATTGTGCCAAGCCCCCAGACTAAATCGGCTGAATGAATTCCAATCACTTGGCGGTCCGGAAAAAGTCCTGATAAAATTCCCAAAGCTTCCTTATCGTTAGGATCATTAAATGTTGGGACTAAGACAGCAGCGTTCGAGATATAAAAATTAGCATAACTTGCAGGCAATCTTTGACCTCTAAAAATAACCGGTTGCGGCATCGGAAGTTCAATAAAATTTAATTTTGAACCATTTTCCAACTCCATACTCTGTATGCGTTCTTTATTTTCCTTAAGGTTTTTATAATTTTCATCTGAAGATTTTTTCTCTTGGACAATTACGACCGTATTTTTATTAACGAACCTGCAAAGGTCGTCCACATGTCCGTGAGTATCGTCACCGGCAATACCTTTAGCAAGCCAAAGAACTTTTTTAATACCCAGATATTTCTTAAAAACATATTCATAATCGGTTTTACAAAAAGAAGGATTACGCACCTGAATTTTTGGATCGAGTAAACATTCTTCAGTCGTAATTAAAGTACCGGCGCCGTTAGTATCAATGCTTCCACCTTCAAGAACGACTTGCCTGTTATTGTAAAGCGGAATATTTTTTTCAATTCCGAATTTCTTTGAAATAAATGGAGGGAACTGTTCATCTTTTTCATAGTCGGAATATTTTGCCCATGCATTAAACTTAAAATTAACAAGAGCCAAATTAGATTTATTCTTTACAAATGCGGGAGAAGAATCTCTCATCCAACCTCTATTGGTCGGGAAAATAAAAAACTCAATGCTGCTTAGATTTACGCCGGTAGATTTTAGAACATTTATTGCTTTTGATTTATGCAAGACGGATTCGACAACAATTCTAACCTTTTCACCTTCGGAAATTCTTTTGACAATTTCTCCATAGACCCAAGGGACCGGCATCATTTTTCCCGGCCAATCATTTTTATTATGAGGCCAACCAATCCATGTAGCTTCGTGCTGTTCCCATTCTGCAGGAAGGCGATATTTTAAAGAAGAATTTGTTAAATGGTTCTCAATCATAATTAGTCTATATCCAAAAAACTTTTCGAAATTTTATCATATGCATCAGTCCTTCTATCGCGGAAAAAAGGCCAATTTTGCCGTACATATTCAATTCGAGCAAGATCAATATCAGCAAAAATAATTTCTTCCTTACCGGCTGAAGCCTGAGCAATTATAATACCCTGTGGGTCTGCGATAAAAGAGGAGCCCCAAAATTCAATACCGGCAGACTCATCATTTAATTTTTCCAAGCCGACGCGATTGACAGCTGCAACATATACACCGTTAGCTACTGCATGTCCCTTTTGAATTGCCTGCCATGATTCAAACTGAGCCTTGCCATGTTCCAATTTTTCATGCGGATGCCAGCCGATTGCGGTGGGATAGAACAAAATACTTGCACCCATCATTGCAGTTATACGCGCAGCCTCAGGGAACCACTGGTCCCAGCAAATTAACGTACCAATTTTTCCGGCAGAAGTTTCAAAAGCTTTGAATCCCAAATCGCCCGGAGTAAAATAAAATTTTTCATAGAAGGCAGGGTCATCGGGTATGTGCATTTTTCGATAAAGACCGATGATCTCACCGGTATTATCAATAACAACCAGGCTGTTGTGATAGATACCCGGAGCACGTTTTTCAAATAGAGGAACCACAATAACAACTTTTCGTTTTCTTGCTATTTCGCCAATAGCCTTTGTAGTTTTTCCGGGAATACTCTCAGCTAAATTAAAATATTTTATATCTTCCTTCTGACAGAAATATTGAGAACTGAAAAGTTCAGGCAGGCAAATCACTTCCCCGCCTTCATCTGCGGCATTCTCAATCCAGGAAATAGCTTTGGACAAATTATTATTCGTATCTTCAGACATTGCCATTTGAATTAAAGCTACTTTGAATTTATTCGATTCAATTTTTGGTATCATAGATTTATCTCATTTATTTCATATTAATACAAATTATTACCCTTCTTAAAGAGTATGGGGAATGATTTTCATACAAACTTCTATATGAAGAGAAATTTAATTTGCTTTTGTGGGAATTATATTTCCGTTTACATCATAATTCCTAATACTTTGACGTTTGCCGCTAATATAATATTCTACCGTCATTAATTTTCCGTTTCCGTAATAAGATCTTACGTAACCATCCAACTTACCCTCCCAATAATTTTCAATCCTTTCCAATGCGCCGTAGCGGGAGTATATTGTCTTCTTACCGACGATATTTCCGTTTGAATAATTTGCATCCGACTGAATTGTACCGTTATCGTAAAAAGTTTTGTACACTCCGTCAATTTTGCCCCATTTAGTATAATACTCGGATTCCATTGCACCATTAGGAAAGTAAGTAATAACAATTCCATTTTGCCGGTTAGTATCGAAATTTTCTTCCAATTTTATGGCGCCATTTTTATAATAATGTCGAACAATTCCCTGCATAATACCCCTGACATAATCAGCGGAAGATTTGATTATTCCGTTTTCATAAAATGAATAAGAGTTTCCCCAAAGAGTATCATTTTTATAACGCCACTCATCTTTCAAAAAACCAGAATCATAATAGTCGCTTGAAACGCCATTTCGCTTACCGTTTTTATAAAAATATTTCTCTTTAAGCGAACCATTAGGATAATAATTTATAACATTATTTTCTGTTGATTGAAGCTTCCCCATTATATCATATTTAACACGGTGGATCAATTGACCGTTCACATAGTCATCCTTTACGCGCAGATTGCTTGCCAGGTCGTACATTTTCACCTCGCCTTCAAGCTTATCATCTTTATAATTTGCAGTAAGAGAAACAACGCCGTTATCAAAGTATAGAATTGTCGGACCTTCACGCAGACCGTTGACATAATTTCTTTCTACTTCTACCTTACCATTCTTGAAATATGTTTTGCAAATACCGTTAAGCTCATTGTTAGCGTAATTCCAGTCGCCTTCAAGCTCGCCGGTTTTATAATAAGTATGAGTAATGCCAGCTAACTTTCCTCGAACATAATTTTGCACAGCCCAAAGTTCGCCGGTTTCGTAATACCATTTTGATGTTCCCTCTTTAATTCCATTCTGATAATTCCATTCAATGCTTAAGAGTCCATTCTCAAAATACCAATATTGTTTACCCTCTTCCTTCCCGTCGACGAAATCCCATTTTTTCCAGAGATGTCCGTCAGGGAAATATTCCGTGTATAATCCGTTCAATTTCCCATTAACATATTCGCCTTGAGTTTTCAAGGTACCATCGGGGAAATAAGTTTTTTTTATTCCGTCAGCCGTTGAGTTTTGCGCATGCACAGTTTGAAGGCAAAAAAAGAAGAGCAAAAATAAGATATATTTATACATTAGTTAATAATAAAGCAAATGGTTGTTAAAATATTTTCCAAAAAACTTCTTACAAAGTTAAAACATATTTCACTTTCATGAAATTAGATATGGAAAGGCTAAAGATAAGGTACTTCACGAAGTACTCCCGCAGCTCTTTTACTTGTGTGTCATATCGAAGGAGTTTCGCATATGGGATATTTCAGCAAGTGGCCGTATCCCATGGTCAGCTCGTGTACATGAGCTACTCGTGGGATTTCTCCCTTCGGTCGAAATGACAGCTATTTGTGTGTTAATGGGATTCCTCCCTTTGGTCAATGACAACTATTTGTGAGTCCATGGGATTTCTTCCCGCAAACTGGGTGAACACTCCCTCCGGTCGTCGAAATGACAAATGTCTTTCTGTCATATCGAAGGAGTTTCGCATACGGGATATTTCAGCAAGTGGCCGTATCCCATGGTCAGCTCGTGTACATGAGCTACTCGTGGGATTTCTCCCTTCGGTCGAAATGACAGCTATTTGTGTGTTAATGGGATTTCTCCCTTCGGTCGAAATGACAAAAAAGGATTGTGTCATTTCGACTGAGCCTGACTGTCCGGCAGGTTCTCGAAGGAGAAATCCCATATTCAATTTGACCATCTGAGCTATATAGGGGATTTCTCCCTTCGGTCGAAGTAGTTATGTTTAAAAGGCAAATCAATAAAAATAGAGAAATAAAAGATTTGAGTAAGTAGTGTAGATAATAACAAAAAAGAGCATCCCTTCAT
>JAJYCM010000157.1 GCA_021778375.1 Bacteroidota bacterium | reverse complement strand
AGTGGGAAATTTCTCTCCGGATGTTCGATAGATTGATAGCAAATTAAATTCTTCAAGAAATATTATTGTAATGTAGTTTAACTTTGAAAGTATTAAATTTGTTTTTAAAAATATGGAACTGATAGAAATTATATGAAAGTAACAGAACATCTTTCTAAGGCAAAAGAACCCTTAATCAGCTTTGAATTAATTCCGCCAAAACGAGGTGGAGATATAAAAAGTTTACTCTCGGTTTTGGACGATATAACAAAATTCAATCCCCCATTTATAGATATAACAAGTCACTCGGCTGAAGTTTATTATGAAGAGACTCCGCACGGTATCGAAAAAAAAATTAAGAGGAAAAGGCCCGGCACGCTGGGCATTTGCGCGCTTATCCAGAATAAATATAATATTGACGCAGTGCCACATATTCTAACCCAGGGATTTACCCGCGAGGAAACGGAAGATTTTTTGATCGAGTTAAGATATTTAGGAATTGACAATGTGCTCGCGATTCGCGGCGATGACAATGGTTATCAAAAGCCAATACCTGAAGGGAAAAGCGCTAATAAACATGCCGTCGATTTAGTAGCACAAATTGTTTCAATGAATCGCGGCAAATATTTAGAAGAGAATCTTTTGGATGCAAAACCTTCTGATTTTTGTGTTGGGGTAGGCGGCTACCCTGAGAAACATTACGCTGCTCCAAACTTAATTACCGATATAAAATTTGCTAAAGCAAAAGTAGATGCCGGTGCGGATTATATAGTGACTCAAATGTTCTACGATAACAAAGCTTATTTTAATTATGTTGAACTGTCCCGGAAAGAAGGCGTAAATGTACCGATAATTCCCGGGCTAAAGATTTTAACTAATAAAACCCATCTGATTAACGTTCCTAAGAATTTTTATATTAATCTTCCTTCTGAGTTAGTTGACGAAGTTTATGCCGCAAAGAATGAGCATGTAATGGACATTGGTGTTGAGTGGGCGGCTAAGCAAGTTGAAGAGCTTTTTAATAAAGGAGTTTTAAGTATTCATTTTTATATAATGCAAAATTCCGGACCCGTAAAAAAATTGATGGATAGATTAAAGCTTCATAAAAAAATATATTAAAAAAGAAATAGCCTTTTGAAATGAAAACAATAAAATCACCGAGACTAAAAAAAATTAAATGGGGAGTTGCAGGCTGCGGGAGATATTCTGAATTGTCTTTTATACCGACGCTCCATCTTTTAAGAAGAAGCACACTGAATTCTGTTTTTAGCAACAACCGTGAAAGAGCAAAGGTTATTTCGGAAAAATTCGGAGCTCCGAATTATTTTAATAATTATGAAGAGTTTTTGCAATCCGATATAGATGCTGTCTATATCGGGAGCGCAAACAATCATCATTACGAAGAAGTAATAAAAGCTGCAGAAGCCGGGAAGAATATTTTATGCGAAAAACCTTTGGCGCTTACCTCTGCCCAGGCAGAAAAAATGGTGAATGTTTGCAAGCGGCATAATGTTCTTTTGTCAGTTAATTATCCACTGCGTTTTCATCCTTCAATTTTAAAAGCAAAGGAGTTGCTGGATAATCAACTTTTAGGAAAGCTCATTTCAATAAATGTTTCATATAATTTTGATTTACCGCCTGATACAAATTTCAGATTCAAAAAAGAAGAGAGCGGAGGGGGCGCTTTAAGAGATGTAGGAACACATATGATAGATTTACTTCGGTTTTTCGGTGGAGAAATAACCGAGGTTAACGGAGTTATGGACAATATTATATATGGCAGTGAAGTTGAAGATTTCGCCGCAGCAATTTGTAATTATAAAGAAGGCGGCTACGGTTATTTCAATGTTTCTTTTAACAGCAAGAAAGGAATTAACCGTATTGAAATATTGGGGCACAAGGGTGCAATAAGCATCGATCAGTTAATAGCAGCAAAGAACGCCACTTCCAAATTAAATATACTTCTAGAAGGAGAGGCAAGAAAATCTTTTAGGAAAAGAGCAAACAAACTTTTTAATTTGCTAAAGTCAGTCCAAAAATCTTTCTTAAATAATGAAGAACCTCTTGTTACGGGCTATGATGGATTGGTTAATATTAAAATAATGGAAGAACTTGAAAAAAAATGTCGCCGTTAAAAGAATTAGTTGAAATCTGCCACCGGGTTTACGAAAAGGGGTTTGTTGCTGCTTATGACGGGAATTTATCCGTAAAGATTTCAAATAATAAATATTTAATAACCCGCTCCGGAGTTTGTAAAGGAGAAGTTTCCGAAGATGATATTTTGGAAATTGATTCAAGCGGAAAAATATTAAACGGAAAAGGAGAAATTACCACCGAAGCGAAAATTCATTTGTTTGCTTATTCAAAAAGAAAAAACATTAATGCAGTTGTTCATTGCCATCCGGTTTATGCAACGGGATTTGCTACATTTGGCGAAGGCTTTACAAAATATATTTTTCCCGAAGTAATTTTAACCCTTGGAAAAGTACCTCTTTGCGAATATGGAACGCCATCAACAGAGGAATTGACACTGAGTATGGAACCATATATAAAGGATTCATGGGCTCTGCTTTTGAAGAATCACGGGGCAGTTACTTTTGGAAATACTTTGAAGGAAGCGTACTTCAAAATGGAAAAGTTAGAGCAATCAGCAAAAATACTTTTTGTTGCGAGAATGCTCGGCGGGGAAAAAGAAATTCCGGCAGAAAAGGTAATGGAACTTTTAGGAATTGCTAAAACCGTTTATGGAATTGAAAAATAACAATTGAAATTAAAGTAGAATAAAAAACAGGATATAAATTTTAATGATGGGAAATTCTAATATAAAAGTTGCTTTACTATTAGGCGGAACATCGCCGGAAAGAGAAGTCTCTAAATCATCAAGTTTGTCAATTAATAAAGCATTAAAAAATTTGGGATACCAAATTGTATTAATTGACCCGGCTTACGGAAAAAATCAACCGGTGAATGAATCAGATTTTTTCGATGAGAAAGATTTTTCAGAATTATCGAACCGTAATTATGTGGAGACAATTAATTCCTCACTTTTTGATGATGTTGATATTGCATTCATCGGTCTTCACGGAAAGTGGGGCGAAGACGGAACGATACAATCACTTCTTGAACTGCGCGGAGTAAAGTACACAGGTTCTAATATAATCTCAAGCGCAATGTCTATGGATAAAATCATGTCAAAGATTTTATTTCAACATTACGGTGTTAGTACTCCAAAGTGGATAGCAATTGAGAAGAAAAACCTTGATGTTGAAAAATTAATAAAAGAAATAAAAGATAAATTTGGTTATCCGTGTGTAATAAAGCCAAATGATCAAGGCTCCACAGTTGGGTTAACGATTTGTCAATCCGCAGCGGAAGTTTTAGATGCGGTTGACCTGGCATTCCAGTTTTCGGGAAAAGTTTTGATTGAAGAGTATATCGCCGGGCACGAAGTGACAGTTGGAATTATAGATAACAAAGCTTTGCCCGTTCTCGAAATAAAGCCGAAGCATGGAATTTATGATTACGAGTGCAAATACACGCACGGTATGAGCGAGTATGAAGTGCCTGCAAACCTTCCGGAAAATGTAAAAGAGGAATTACAGTCGCAAGCTTTAAAGGCATTTGAAGCTCTTGAATGCAGCTCTTATGGTCGAGTTGATTTTAGAGTTAACGACGAATTCAAGACATATTGTCTTGAGGTAAATTCACTGCCAGGGATGACATCTACAAGTTTAGTTCCGAAGATGGCTAAGGCAGTGGGAATTTCTTTTGAAGAGTTAATTGATAAAATAATTAAGTTGTCACTTTAAAATGGCTTCATCAAGGTTCAATAAAACTTTATTTATCATTTTAGGTCTGATTTTTCTTGTAGGTGCAGTATATATTTTTTTTAACGATGAGGGAATCTTAAAATACTTAAAGTTAAAAAGCGATGTGAATGATTTGAAGGAACAAATTTTAACTGTAGATAAAGATAACAAAAGCCTTCAAGCAGAAATAGATTCATTGCAGAGAAAAGATCCGGCAAAAATAGAAAAGATTGCACGAGAAAAATACGGAATGATTAGAAAGGGAGAAACAACAATTAAGATAATTGAAAAGTAAGTCTTAAAATGCATAAAAACGACTTTCCTCAAATACCGCTTGCTGAGAGAGTCCGGCCGAAAACTTTAGATGAGTTTCAAGGGCAGGAATCATTGCTTGGTAAAGGAAAACCAATTCGTTTGATGATTGAAAATGACAGCCTGAGTTCATTTATTTTATGGGGACCTCCCGGCACCGGGAAGACAACAATCGCAAGAATAATTGCCGAACATACGAAATCTGAATTTCATCAGATCAATGCCGTTTCTTCAGGTGTAAAAGACATTCGCTCGGTAATAGACATAGCTTCCCAAAATAAATTAATGAATCGGAAGACCATTTTATTCATTGATGAAATACACCGTTTTAATAAAGCGCAACAGGATGCTTTGCTTAATTCGGTTGAATCCGGATTAATTATTTTAATCGGAGCTACAACTGAGAATCCGTCCTTTGAAGTAATACCGGCGCTTCGTTCAAGAGCAAGGGTTTATATTCTGGAGGAGCTATCAAAAGACAATTTAACCGGTATTCTAAATTCTGCAATTAAAAAAGATGAATTCCTTGTCTCGTTAAACTTCATAGAAATTGATATAAATTTTTTGCTCTACCTTTCAGGAGGTGATGCCCGCTCAATGCTAAGCATTTTTGAGGCGGCTGTTCTTCAGCAAATTCATACCGGTGAAATAAAAATTGATAAAGAAGTTTTAGAGAATGTGGTTCAGAAGAAAAACATTCTTTATGATAAAAGCGGGGAAGAACATTATAATGTAATTTCAGCATTCATAAAAAGCATAAGAGGCAGCGACCCCGATGCGGCTCTTTATTGGATGGCAAGGATGCTTGAAGGCGGCGAAGATCCTTTATTTATCGCTCGCCGGCTAGTTATTCTTGCTTCTGAAGACATCGGAAACGCATCTCCAAACGGATTAGTGTTAGCTGAAGCTGCGTTCAGCGCTGTTGATAAAGTCGGAATGCCGGAGGCAAGAATTATTTTAGCTCAATGCGCTACTTATCTTGCGTCCTCTCCAAAGAGTAATGCTTCATATATGGGAATGGAAAAAGCTTTTGCGGATGTAAAGAATCAACCTCTCTATAACGTGCCGGTTTATTTAAGAAATGCACCTACCAAATTGATGAAAGATATTGGCTACGGAAGGGAATATAAATATCCTCACGATTATGAGAATCATTTTGTGGCAGAAAATTATCTTCCTGAAGAATTAAAAAATACACAGTATTATTTTCCGACAGAAAACGGGCAGGAAAAGTCTTTGAAGGAAAGATTAAAGCTTTTATGGAAAAACAGAAAAAAATACTAATGGAATTTCCCTGCAAAATATGCGGCAACAAAAATGATAATCAATTCTACAATGTTAGAGAGATGCAGTTTGGAACAAGAGATGAATTTATATATTGCCAGTGTTCCGGTTGCGGATGCCTCCAATTAGTAAATCCTCCGGCGGACTTATCAAAATATTATCCGAAAGAATATTTTTCTTTTCAAATTCATAAAGAAAAATATTTGAAGCAAAAACTTAACGTTTTTCGCGACCGTTATGCACTCGGCATCAAAAATAATCTGGGAAAATTATTGTTTTATAAATACGGAGAGCCAACTTACATAGGATGGCTTAAAAAATTTAACATTGATTTAGAAAGTAAAATATTAGATATCGGATGCGGCTCCGGAAAACTTCTTTATAGAATGGGGAACACCGGATTTAAGAATCTAATGGGAATTGATGCTTTCATCGGAAAAGATATTTACTATCATAATGGTGTTAGGATATTTAAGAAGGATTTGAATGAGCTCACCGAAAAATTCGATCTGATAATGATGCACCATTCATTAGAGCATTTTGAAGATCAACATGGAATATTTAACAAGCTTTCATCAATGCTTACAGAAGGTAAAGATTTATTAATTAGAATCCCTATTTGCAGTTCTTATTCATGGAAATTTTATCGGGAGAATTGGTTTGCTCTTGAAGCACCGAGGCATTTTTACAATCACTCATTAGAGAGTATAAAATACTTGGCGGATAAATATAGGCTTGAAATTATCAACACCTTTTTTGATTCCCGAAGCATCCAATTTTGGGGCAGCGAACAATATAAAAGGGATATACCGTTGATGGATCAAAGATCATTCTTTATCAACCAAGATAATTCAATTTTCTCAAGGGTGGAGATTGAAAAATTTGAAAGAGAAACGGAAAGATTAAATATTATCGGAGAAGGTGATCAGGCGGTTCTTTTCATGAAGAAAATTTGAGATTACAGAAGCGCAAACATTTTTCCTGGTAATTGCTTCACCACTCCTTTGAATTCCAATGAAAGAAGATGAACAAGGCAGTCGGAAGTAGATAAGTTTGTAACTGCAGCAATCTTATCAATTTGCACCGGTTCATTGGAAAGAGA
>JAJYCM010000156.1 GCA_021778375.1 Bacteroidota bacterium | reverse complement strand
GAGGTATCCATGATAAATTGAACTCCTCGATCGGTAAGATCGGAGTTTACACCTGGATTGTGGATCATTTCGCTAAGTAGAAAAACCCTTTTTCCGGGATTTTGTTCAAGAGTTTTATATGAAATTTCAATCGCATTTTCAACACCGTAGCAAAATCCGAAATGACGTGCAATAAAAAATCTTGCCGGACCAAAATCCAATAAAGTCGGAGAGAAATCCCTTTTACGCGGATCGTTTAACTTTCGAGAATCCTTTATCCTTGAGATAAAAGAACTTTTATAAAATTGCGGAACATCAAATCGTTTCATCTAAGTAAATTTAAATTATTAATTGCAATTTAGTAATTCTTCTTTCAAACTTCATGAAATTTTGGTTGATGCCGTCACATTCTAATTAATAAGATCAGATAAAAAATAATTATGCAACTTAGCTGTTTTATAAATTTATATAAACCATGTCTTCTTCCTCACATTATGACGGATTGAGGTTTTTTTCTAAATTATAAATTTTGTTTTGTTCAATTTACATCGCAGCTTTTTCTTAAATATTTTTATTGATTTGATAAAATCCCTTTTATCATTTTGGTAAAAATCATTTCTAACACGAAACAAACTATAGTAATTTTCTCATAAATTAAAACTTATCTAAGATTCATATTTGGACTGATTATTGCAACTTTCCTAAAGTTATTTTGCAAGAGTTTCAAAATTTTGTTGAGCATTTTAAAATTTAAAATTAACCGGGATATTATGAAAAGAAACAGTTACAATTATTTTAAAAACATTAAAAGAGAAAATAAAAAGCTATTTTTAGTATTTTCTATTTTAATGTTACTTGTAATAACTTCAGTACAAAACATATTTGGGCAGGGCTACTTGCATACATCCGGAACCATTATTGTTGACGGAAATAATAATGAAGTTCATCTTAAAGGAGTAAACCTTGGCAATTGGCTAGAGCCGGAAGGATATATGTGGCAAACAAATGCAAACTCACCTACGGCAATTTATAATTTAGTAGTTAATACTGTCGGTCAACAAAATGGCATACTGTTTTGGAATGCCTATAGGCAAACTTACATTACTAAAGCAGACATTGACAGAATTGCAGCATGGGGTTTTAATTCTATCCGGCTTCCTTTTCATTATAATTTATTTACGCCAAAAGCTACACCTTACGTTTATATTCAAGACGGATTCAATTATGTAGACAGTGTTTTAAGCTGGTGCACGGCAGATCATATTTATTTAATACTTGATATGCATTGTGCGCCGGGTGGACAAAATCAAGATAACATAAGCGACTATCAAGGATACCCTTCGCTTTGGCAAGACACATCAAACCAAAATAGAACTGTCGATCTATGGCAAAAAATTGCTCAGCGTTATGCTAATCAGAAATGGATCGGCGGCTATGACCTCTTAAATGAAACCGTTTGGGACTTTAGCTCTAATACTCAGCAGTTTAGAGACTTTTTTATGAAAATTACTAATGCAATACGTCAAGTAGATCAAAATCATATTGTTTTCATTGAAGGGAACAAATATGCATCCGACTTCTCGTTGTTAACGCCGAAATGGGATAACAATATGGTTTATAGTTTCCATAAGTATTGGAATGCAACGAATCAAGGAAGTATTCAGTATTTAGTCGATTTAAGAAATTCACAACAAGTTCCATTGTGGATGGGAGAGTCGGGTGAAAATACAGATACCTGGTATACTCAATGTATTCAATTAATGAATTCAAACGATATCGGTTGGTGCTGGTGGCCATTAAAGAAAATGAATTCGGTTAATTGCCCTTTATCTATTAAGGAAACTGCAGATTATAAAACTCTTTTAAATAATTGGAACAATAATCAAACTCCTAATGCTCAATTTGCTATGACAACATTGATGGGGATGGTTCAAAATATGAAAAGTTTTAATTGCGATTTCAATCCCGATGTAATTGACGCACTTATGCGTCAACCAACTTCGACAGCTACAATCCCATTTATAAATAACATTATTCCTGGAGCCGTATTTGGGGTAAATTATGATATGGGACAAAAAGGATATGCATACTTAGACAGCGATTCCCTAAACAGCGGCGGACAATTCAGAAACAACGGAGTGGATATCGAAAAGTGCAGCGACTCTTTTACAAACGGCTATGACGTTGGTTGGATAAACAACGGAGAATTTTTGACTTTCACAACTAATGTACTTCAAAGCGGAACTTATGATCTTACTCTAAGAATTGCTTCAGTATCAACAACCGGAAAAATTATAATTCGGTGGGATAATCAAATATTAGGCGGATTTAATAATCTTCCGAATACTAACGGCTATCAGAGTTGGCAAACAGTTGATGCTGGAAATTATAATTTAACCGAAGGGACTCATAATTTGCAGGTAGGTTTTTATGGTAATAACTATAATTTCAATTATATAGACTTTGAAAAGGTGACAGGGGTTAAAGAAAGCAAGAAAATTGTAAAGTCATTTGAAGTTCAGCAAAATTATCCTAATCCATTTAATCCTTCCACTAACATTGAGTTTCAAATTCCGAAAAATGGTTTTGTAAACATTAAAGTTTATAATGTCCTGGGAAAAGAAGTAGCTACTCTGATGAACGGGGAAAAAGGCCAGGGCCAGTATAGCGTTAGTTTTGATACTTCGAAGCTTGATCTTTCTTCGGGGATTTATTTTTATCAGGTAACGTTTAACGGTTTAAGATCAAAAATGATGAAGGCTATTTTGCTAAAGTAATTTGTTAAAAAGGGATGACAACTTAATCATAAGATGTCATCCCAATATTGATTTTATTTCGCTAAAATTAATATTCCGAACTCTTTAGAATTATTTTTTCCTTGCAGCATTGTTACAGTATAAATTTTATCGGTTGATTTATCAAACGCCATAGTTCTGGCTCCTTTCTCAGTTGAGATAGTATCGATTACCTTAAAATTAGTGGGGGAGTACTCTTTAATGACCGTAATAGTCCCGTCCCAGCATGAACTGAAAATAAGTTTATTTACTGGGTCAAAGTAATTAGCATCAACGCCGGTTCCTATTGGTAAAGTTGTTATCAATTTCCCTGTCTTTGTATCTACTATAGCCGTCATTTTATTTCTGCAACCCGAAAATAAAATTCCGTTCTTTAGATCGATTGTAAGAGCGGAGGGAGATTTGCAAGGAGCAACAGACCATTTTGCCTCTGTCTTTAATGTTTTTGGATCAAATTCTGCAATCATACTTTGATCTTCCAAGTTAACAAACATTTTGCCGTGATTGTTCGATACTGCAAATTCGGGACTTCCGCCAAGGTCAATATTACCTATTACTTTATCTGTCTTTGCATCTATAGCGGTTGCATTTTTACTATCTCCGTTAAAAGTAAAAACCCTTTTCGTGAAAGAATCATAAACAATAGCATCAGGACCTTTTGCGGGAACTTTTATGTTGCCGATTTTCTTCAATGTTTTTAGATTAAAAACTGTAACTGAATTATCGCGCCCATTACTTATAAATCCTTTTCCATATTCATAAGCAAACACTACTCCATGAACGCCATTAAGATTGCTAATCTCACCAACTAATTTTCCATTGTTCAAATCTACCACATCTACTT
This sequence comes from Bacteroidota bacterium, assembly GCA_021778375.1. GTDB lineage: Bacteria > Bacteroidota > Ignavibacteria > Ignavibacteriales > Ignavibacteriaceae > FEN-1297. Next base: position 2,883 of record JAJYCM010000156.1, on the reverse strand, counting down.
TTGACATATGTGTGATAAATAAACGGTGCATTACTGTATCTATTGACAGATAATCCCACTTAGTTTCTCCGCCTATTAAAATTTTGTTGACAACTTTATAACCGGAAGATTGCGGGAACAAATTTCCTGGTAAAACAAAAAGCAACAAAACAAAAATTATGACCACGTAACGCTTCATCTGTTTCATAATGACCTCATAGTTAATATTTACTTAAAAAAAGACAAAAGACCCATCCTATTTATTTTTTATACTTTGCAATCAATACAGGAAGAACAAAAAGTAAAAGCAAGCTTGATAATGAAAATCCACCTATAACGGAAATTGCTAGTGGTTGTTGCATTTGAGCGCCAGCACCTATTCCCAATGCCAGAGGCATTAGTGCTAATATTGCGGCAAGCGCTGTCATTATAATCGGACGGAATCTTACTGCTCCGGCTTCAATAATTGCTTCTTTTAATGGCATTCCTTCTTTTTGAAACTTTAAGAAATAATGCACAAGAAAAATGCTGTTCTCTGAAACAATGCCCACCATCATTATTGCACCCATAAAGCTCGAAATATTGAACGAAATGTTTGTTATCCATAATGCGAGGAATACTCCGAATAGCGACAATAGAGCGACCAAATATATTGCGAAAGGTAGAAAGAAAGATTCAAACTCTATTATTAGCACAAGAATAACTAGTAATGATGCAGCTAGTAATACCATTAAAAGTCCGTAAAAAGATTCCTGCTGAGTTTTATAAATTCCCCCGTAACTTATACTCACTCCATTCGGTAAAACCAAGTTTTTCTTCAATTCACTTTTAATGGCTCCGATTGTACTGCCAAGATCTCTCCCGGAAATTCTTGCTGTAACTGCAACCATTTGTTTCAGATTCTCTCTATCAATTTCCGACTGCCCCGGGTCTACTGAAATATCGGCAAGCGATCCGAGCAAATAGCTGCCTCCGTTAGGTGCGATAATGCGCACTGACTTCAACCTATCTATATTGTCCCTGTATTTATCCGGGTATCTGATTCTTATTCCGATTAATTTTTCACCGCTTTGAACACTGGTAGAAATATCACCGTGAACATAATTGTAAATAATTTGCTGAAGATCCGATACTGTAAAGCCAGCTCTTCCTGCGGCTTCCTGATTTACTTTTATTATAAATGCAGGCCCGCTAATTGTAACGCCGTTATATACATCCACAACGCCCCGAACATTCTTTATAAGTCCGGCAATTCTTTTAGCCTCTGATTGAATCAATTCCTTATTATCACCGAAGACTTTAATTTCAACCGGCGAGGGCACGCTAGTTAGGTCGCCGATTAAATCCTGCATTGCCTGTCCGAAATCAATTTGTAAAGCTGGTTCGGAAGATTCTACTTTGAGACGAAGCTCATTAATTATTTCGTCTATGCTTCTGCTTCGGTTGTTTTTAAGCTTTATCAAATAGTCACCGCTGTTAGGCTCGGTGATAAAAAATCCCATTTGTGTTCCGGTTCTTCTTGAGTAAGTGTCAACTTCGGGAATGCTCATAATAATTTTTTCAACTTGCATCAGCATTCGGTTAGTCTCATTTAGCGAAGTTCCGAAAGGCGCTACATAGTCCATCACAAAAGCTCCCTCATCCATCTTTGGCATAAATTCGCTGCCGAGATGCGAATAAATATAATAACCAGATACAGCAAGTAAAAGAATAACCGGAAGAATAATCCATCTTCTTTCGACAAGAAAGAGGAGAAATTTTTTATAAAGCAAAAGAATCCTTCCGGAGCTTTCATTTTCAGCTTCCTTTTGGAAATCTTTAACATGAATTATTTTAGAAGCCAATAACGGAGCAAATAATAAAGACAGCACAAGAGAAACGATTAATGCCAATGCCATTGTAAGCGAAAGTGATTTAAAGAACGCTCCAGTGACTCCGCTTAAAAACGCAAAGGGAAGAAAAATAATTATTGTGCTTGAACTTGAACCTATAACAGCAGGAAGCATTTCTTTAATTGATGCCGAAATAGCGTGAGATATCTTTTCATGTCCATGTCCAAAATGTCTAAAAACATTTTCAATTATGACTATAGTGTCGTCAATTATTAATCCTATTGCTGCAGCTATTCCGCCCAGGGTCATCATATTAAGCGTTTGGTTTGTAACCATTAAAAGTGCAGCAGTAATTGATACTGTTGCAGGAATGATAATTGCCGCTACAAAAGTAACCCGCCAATTTCTTAGAAAGATTAATAGTACAATTATTGCAAATAATACGCCGATGCCAATGCTGTCTCTAACACTACCGAACGATCCAAGTACAAGCTCGGATTGATCGTAATAATTTTTAATAGAAATACCGGAAGGAATTTGAGATTTCAAATTGTACAGCGCAGCTTTTACATCTTTTGCAATTTGGACTGTGTTGCCGTTCGGCTGCCTGACAATATTTATCAGAACTGCGGGCTTACCATTTCCCGTTACTCTAATATAGCTATCCTTTTCCGAAGGGGTTACTGATGCTATGTCTCTTAAGTAAATCGGAGTAGAGCCTTGAGTAGAAATTACGGTGTTCTGTATATCGTCTATCGTTTTGTACATGTCATCAACAAGAGTAAGATAGAGATGATAGTTCTCATCCATATATCCAACAGAGCTAACAATGTTAGTGTTTTTTATAGCGTCCGATACTTGCTGAATGCTTAAGTGATATGAAGCTAATTTTAGTGGATCAACGGTTACTAAAAATTCTCTTGTCCGCCCACCTACTACAACAATCTGTGAGATCCCTTTTATCCTGCTTAGAATGGGTCGAATTGTATAAAGCGCTAAATCTTTTAATGCCACCTGACTGTGAGAGTCCGATGTAATTTCATACCCCATAATCGGAAAGAAAGTAGCGTTC
>JAJYCM010000155.1 GCA_021778375.1 Bacteroidota bacterium | reverse complement strand
TTTCTTAAATAAAAATTTACTTTTTAGCTAGATATAATTTTCTTTTATAGAAAATTTATATTTTAAAATTCGTTAAATTCTTAGGTTTTATTCGTCATTTATATTATTTCCGTTTAAATCTTTGTTATTTATATCAAGATATTTTTTATGATAAATTTCGTTGCTTTTAATTCAAAACCTGCCTGCCAATAGGCAAGGTTCATCCGCCGCGGCGGATTCATAATCCAAAATTACGGCTTGCCGTGCTATGATTTTACAAAATGAAAAATACCCATTAGTAAAAGTGGGAATATTATCTGAAAAGAAGATTACTTTTGAACTTCGAGGGGATTTTAGGGTTCTAGGTCATAAGCAATTATTCAATGGCATTTTTACGGCAGGGTTGCTGCATGACAAAATCTTATGCATATCAAAATCTGATGAAATTGAGGCGCTTGATGAAATTATTTTTGAACCGGATAATTTTCTTAAATGTTCTTTTTTAATAAATGAAGTTACTATCGGCGTGAAATTCCACTGGGAACGGAAAGAAAATCAATTGTTTTCTGGATCGCTGAAATTAATTAAAGAAAATGATAATGTCTTAGCAATTAATATATTACCGGTCGAAAATTATCTGGTAAGTGTTAATTCATCGGAAATGAGCCCTAAAAGTTCGATTGAACTTTTAAAAGCGCATGCTATCGTTACAAGAAGCTGGCTGCTTGCGCAAATGGAAAATTCTAAGAAGGCGAAAATAAATAACTTCCAGAATGGTCAGGAATCTAACGGTGAATTAATTAAATGGTACGATAGAGAGGATCATAGTCTTTTTGATGTTTGCGCGGATGATCATTGTCAGCGTTATCAAGGGATTACAAAAATTTCTACCTCAACTGTAATCCAAGCCGTGGGCGAAACTTCCGGGATGGTTTTAATTAGCGATGACCAAATTTGCGATGCGCGCTTTTCTAAATCTTGCGGAGGTATTTCAGAATCATTTGAAAACGTTTGGGAACCGGTAAAGCATAGTTATTTAAAAGCAGTTATTGACTATGCAGTTAAACCGGATAATTTTAATCTTGACTTCTCTACTGAAGCAAACGCCCAAAAATGGATTAAGGCAAATCCTCCTGCATATTGTAATACGACGGATAAAAAAATTCTTTCTCAAATCCTTCTTGACTATGACCAGGAAACTACTGACTTCTACAGATGGAAAATTATCTTTTCGCAGAATGAGATTTCTGAAGTAATTAAAAATAAAAGCGGAATTGATTTCGGAGAAATAATCGATCTAATTCCTATAGAACGCGGCGATTCGGCAAGATTAATAAAATTAAAAATCGTCGGGAAGAAAAAGACTTTAACTATCGGCAAAGAACTGGAAATACGGCGCATTCTTTCTCCAAGCCACCTGTATAGTTCTGCCATTGTCATCGAAAAATTTGATCTTTTAAATGGGGTACCGCAAAGGTTTTCAATAATAGGTGCCGGTTGGGGACACGGCGTTGGACTTTGCCAAATTGGTGCCGCTGTTATGGCTGCCGAAGGGCGCATGTATGATGAAATCCTTCTTCATTATTTCAAAAATGCTCAGTTAAAAAAAATCTATTGATTATTATTTGTCTTTTTTTCACTCTTTTCAAAAAATGGAAATGAATTAAAATGTCAAAACAAGTATCTGTTTTTCTTCTCTACAACGAACATGATTTTACAAAATTTCTTGTTCAAGAACTTCAAAAGTTCAGTTTTATTTCTCAAATTTTTTTACTGTCCCCACTCGATTGCAAAACAAAGATTGCGGGGACTAAGATATTGAAAATTGAAAACCCTTTTGATTCAAAAACAATAAATCTTATCAAGGGAAATGCAAATTCTGATTATATCCTTTTCTTGACTCAAGATATTATGATTGAATTAGGTCAGTTTGCACTCGAAAGGTTCTTGTATGTTGCTGAAAATACGGGTTCCGGTTTGTTATTCTCGGATTATCTGGAAATAAAGGGTGAAGAAAAGAAGCCTCATCCTTTAATTGACTACCAATTAGGAAGTATAAGAGACGATTTTAATTTCGGCCCGCTTCTTTTTATTACTAAAGAAGCAATGAAGAATTATGAACAATCTTTTGATTATAAATTTGCCGGGCTTTATGATCTTTGTCTAAATATTTCACGAAGTAAAAATATTTTAAGAATACCGGAATATTTATATTCAACCATTGCAACCGATTTAAGAAAATCCGGCGAAAAACTTTTTGATTATGTTAATCCCAAAAATCGCGATGTTCAAATTGAAATGGAAAAAGCAGCAACGGAACATTTAAAAAAAATTGGCGCTTATCTAAAACCTGAATTTGACCAAATCAATTTTGAGGAAAAAACGTTTTTGTATGAAGCATCCGTAATAATTCCAGTTAAAAACCGGGTTAAAACTATTAGAGATGCAATTCAATCTGTCCTTAATCAAAATACAAATTTCAACTTTAATCTTTTTGTTGTGGATAATTATTCTACCGACGGTACAACGGATATTATAAAAGAATTTGCGGATAAAAACGAGAAAGTAAATCATTTAATTCCGGTTAGAAAAGATTTAGGGATAGGCGGCTGCTGGAATGAAGCAGTCCATCATAAAGATTGCGGAATGTTTTCAGTCCAGCTTGACAGCGATGATATTTATAAAGGAACCGATACTCTTCAGAAAATTGTTGATACATTTAAACGGGAAAAATGCGCAATGGTAATAGGCAGTTACACGTTAACTGATTTTAAATTAAATGAACTTCCTCCGGGTATAATTGACCACCGTGAATGGACACCGGAAAATGGACGCAATAATGCCCTTCGAATTAACGGCTTAGGTGCTCCTCGTGCTTATTATACCCCTGTTTTACGCAGTATTAAAATTCCGAATGTAAGCTATGGTGAAGATTATGCTATTAGTCTTGCAATCTCACGTAATTATAAAATAAGCAGAATATTTGAATCAATTTATTTTTGCCGAAGATGGGAAGAAAATAGCGATTCTGCATTGTCTATAGAAAAACAAAATACTTATAACATTTATAAAGACAGAATTAGAACTATTGAAATTATGTCCAGGCAGAATAAGAATCTGGCTAATTCTAAATGATATTAAGTCCATCTATACTTCACAAATGAAATCGAAATTGAATAACGATATTTTATATTCCGATATAGAAATAGAAAAATTTATTTCTTTAAACGACTTTGGAAATGCTTCCAAAGCTTTACTTGAGCAACAGAAGAAAAATTGGCCGCAGCTTGCCGAAGGATATGATTCGTTAAAATTAATTAAGGTTAAAGAATTCCTTTTTGATGGCTTTACTATAAGAGTACAATTTAATCCTGGCAGAATAATTTCTACTTCTGCTAAAGTGGATGATGCATCAATCAAAGAAAGACAATGTTTTCTATGCAAACAGAATCTTCCTTCCGATCAAAAAGGAATATTATACCGCGATAGCATTATTATCCTTTGTAATCCTTTCCCGATTTTCCCCGAGCATTTTACTTTAGCTAATATTGATCATTCCCCGCAGCAGATTAAAAATTCCATAGATACTCTTTTGTCTCTTAGCAAAGATTTGTCATCTCAGTATTCGGTATTTTACAATGGACCTAAATGCGGCGCCTCTGCTCCTGATCATCTTCACTTTCAAGCCGGTAATAAATATTTTATGCCTGTCGATAAGGAATATAATTTCCTTAAAGAAAAATTTGGTAAAAAAGTTTATTCGACAAATGACATTTCTATCTTTGGCGTAGATGACCTGCTTAGAAGGTTTATTTCCTTTGAATCAAAAGATAAAAATATAATAATAAAATATTTCGAAATTTTTTATTCTGTCTACGAGGCGATTTCCGAAAGTGCCGAAGAACCGAAAATGAACATTTTATCTTTTTATGATAATGATGCCGGCTGGAGGATAGTTGTCTTTTTACGTGAGAAGCATCGTCCATCTCACTTTTTTGCAAGTGATGAAAATAAAATATTACTTAGCCCGGCGGCAGTTGATATCGGAGGTGTTTGCATAACGCCTCTGGAAAAAGATTTTGAGCGGATAACAAAAAATATCCTAATCGAAATATTTAATGAAGTCTCCTTCGATAAAGATAAATTTGGATATCTTATTAAAGTTTTAATTGAAAAATTCGAGAACTAAACAAATTATTTTTTTAATTTTTTAAAATCTAAACATTGAGTAAATTCTGATATGAAATATTACATTGGAATAGACGGCGGAGGCACAAAAACTAATTGTGTAATTGCAGATGCCGAAGGAAATATTTTGTCAAAATGCACCGGAGGACAGTCAAACTTTTTGATCTCTGGAACTGACGAAGTTTCTCAGGTTATTTTTGAATTAATTCAAAAATGTCTATCTCAATTAAACCTTAATTTTACTGATATAAATTTTATATTGATTGGGGTTACCGGAGGCGGAAGACGTACTGATGCGGAGCGTTTAGAAAAAAGTTTAATCTCCTTTGCTAAGACAAAAGGAGTAGAATTTGAAGAAGTATTGGTCGAAAGCGATGCTCGAATTGCGCTTGAAGGCGCTTTCTCCGGTAAACCGGGCAGCATACTTATTGCCGGTACCGGATCTATAATGTTCGGAAAAGATCCGGAGGGTAATATCCATCGGGTAGGAGGATTCGGCAGATTTTTAGGAGATGAAGGAAGCGGATATTCAATAGGGCAAAAGGGGCTAGCCGCAGTTGCTAAAGAATTTGACGGAATAGGAGAACATTCCGATATCACAAAACTAGCTGGTGAGAGATTCAATATTACATCCTCCGAAATATTAATTACAAAAGTATATAAAGACAATTTTAATATTGCTTCAGCTGCTCCGCTTGTTCTGGATGCTGCAGTTAATAATGATAAAATTGCCCTGCGGATTATTGACAAGGAGTCAGATGGACTCATATTACTCATTGAAACGATGATTAAAAAATTAAATCAACCAGTTTTGAATCTAGCCTTCATAGGCGGATTATTAAATAGCGATAATATTTTTTCAAGAACCTTGCGTGAAAAAATTGCAGCAAAATTGCCGAAGGTTAATTTAATTGAGGCGGAAAATCCTCCTGAAATCGGTGCGCTTCTTATGATTAAGAGATTACTAAAAGAATAAACCTTAATTACTTCCGATTATTATATTTACTGCTTAGAATAAAGTAATTTGTTTTTTCATCCAATAGAGAATGAGCGTCTGGTACGCTTATCTTAAATCAGGAGAACAATATTATGTCGAGAGAAAAGGTAGAATCGAGAAATCCATGGACTTGGGTCCCCTCACTTTATTATGCAGAAGGGATACCTTATGCGCTTGTTATGTTGGTTTCAGTAATTATGTATAAAAGGATGGGAGTCTCAAATGCAAAAATCGGATTCTACACCGGTATTTTGTATTTACCTTGGGTAATTAAGCCTTTATGGAGTCCAATTATCGATATGGTAAAGAAAAAACGATTTTGGATTATCTTAATGCAATTTATTGTCGCTCTCGGATTATTAGGCGTTTCTCTATCGTTACATCTTCCAAATTTTCTTTTGTTTACTATCATATTCTTCTTTTTAATGGCGTTCAGTTCCGCTACACATGATATCGCGGCAGATGGTTTTTATATGCTCGGATTAGACGTGCATAAGCAAGCTTATTTTACCGGGATACGAAGCACATTTTACAGATTAGCTATTATTACTGCACAAGGTTTTCTTGTTATAATTGCTGGGGAGCTTGAAAAAAGCGGAAATATACCTAATGCCTGGTCTACGGTCTTCTTAATATTAACTATAATATTCTTCCTCTTCTTTGTATATCATAATTTTATCCTTCCTTATCCGGCCGCCGATAAGGCAGTCTTTAATACCGAAACAAATAATCCTGTAAAGAATTTCTTTAAAACTTTTCTCCTTTTCTTTAAAAAAGAAAAAATCGGTTTAATTATCGCATTTCTTCTTATCTATAGAATGGGTGAAGCACAGCTAATTACAATTGCACAACTCTTTCTAAAAGACCCAAGAAATGTCGGGGGATTAGGTCTAACAACTATTCAGATAGGATTTGTTTATGGGACAGTGGGTGTAATTGCGCTATCACTCGGCGGGATTGTAGGCGGTCTGCTCGCAGCTCGAAACGGCTTAAAGTTTTGGCTGTGGCCTATGTTTATTGCTATTAATATTCCTGCTTTAGTATATATTTTCCTATCCTATAACCAGCCATCAAGTTTTTATATCATTTCCTCTATGGTTGCAATAGAACAATTCTGTTATGGGTTCGGGTTTACGGCATATATGCTTTATATGATTTATATTGTTGTAGGTGAGTACAAAACCTCACACTATGCAATTGCAACCGGATTTATGGCGTTGAGCATGATGATACCAAGGTTATTCAGCGGTGAGCTTCAGGAATTGCTTGGGTATAAGCATTTCTTTGTATGGGTCCTTTTGACGATGATACCCGGGATCCTTATTGTTAAATTCTTATCTATTGACCCTGAGTTCGGAAAAAAGAAAATCGAATAGTATAAGATTATATTGGTGAACTTTTTG
>JAJYCM010000154.1:4587-6573 GCA_021778375.1 Bacteroidota bacterium | reverse complement strand
GCAATCTACATTAGGCCAGGAAGAAGTATTTGCAGGCTGTGTGGTACTGGTATATTTTCCGTTCGTGGTTGAAAAGAAATATCCCATTGCCTGAATCTCACTCATTCCGCCATTGACAGTATCTGCGGTTGGAGCATGACAGGAGATGCAATCTTCGGCTTGTGAGCCTATAATTACAGAATCGGGAGTTTGTCCGACCCAATTAGCAGAAATTTCTGCAGCGACATCGGCTTGAGAACTTGCATGTTTGCTGCCTGACCAAAGAGCAGCCTCAGAAGTATGACAAGATTGGCATGTTTGTGCAAAAATATAATCTTGCAGTAATAGCACACTCAGCAAAGCTAAGAATATTATTAAGTAATTTTTTGTTTTCATTATTCTACCTATTTTATAATTCAATATTTTTCTTCACTTCAAAATTATGTAAGTAGATAATCAGAGAATAATTAACAATAATGAAAATTCATTCATATTTAACCTGGATATTGTTTAAGACAAAAATATTTTATTACTTATCCTATCAAAATTTTAAGAGATAATGGAAATATTAATAGCGGAAGATGATGAGCAGATTGCAAATTCGCTGAGAAAGAATTTCGCAGAAGACGGTAATCCTGTAATGATTGCAAAAGATGGTGAAGAGGCAATCCATTTTTTAAAATCAATTTCTTTTGATGTAATACTTCTTGATTGGCGGATGCCTAAAGTAAGTGGGATAGAAGTATGCCGCTATATTAGAGAAAGTGGTAGTAAAATTCCGATTATATTACTAACAGCATTAAGCCAGGTAAAAAACAAGGTTGAGGCTCTGAATCTAGGTGCGGATGACTACGTAACTAAACCGTTTTCATTCGATGAATTAGCAGCGAGAATAAATGCGGTAGTAAGAAGATATCAATCAAACACAAACGAATTAATTTTTAATGATATTACCCTTGATCTAATCGGCAGGAAAGTAAAAACCCCACGAGGAGAAATTTATCTTTCGGGAAAAGAATTTGATCTTTTAAAGTATTTTATTTTGCATAAAGGTTCGATAATGAGCAAAGAAGATATATGCAAGGAAGTGTGGGGAGTAAACTTCGTTCCTTCGACAAATGTAGTTGAAGCTACAGTAAAAAATCTTAGAAGAAAAATTGAAGACAATTACGGGAAAAATTTAATTAAATCAATTTATGGCGAAGGATACCTTTTCATTGTTGAATAAAAATAAAAAACCTCTTTTTACAGGAACTGTAAAACGGATTGTACTGTGGGATATTGCAATCTTTTTCCTTCTATTCGTTACATCAAATGTCTTCACAATTGTAATAACGAATAAAATTCTTACAGATAATCTTGATGAGAGATTGAAAAACGAAGTTGAAACCCTTATTGATTCCTTTAAGATACAAGAAGACACTATAAAATTTGTAGGTTACAGTGAAATTAAAGAACCGGATTTTACCACGATAAATTCCGGCGCATTTTTTCTTCAAGTTTACGATAAGAATAATAAATTGCTTTTATGCAGCGACAACTTAAGATCATTCGGAACAATTCCATTTAAAGCTCCCGCTGTGAAAATAAAATATGAATTTGAAAATCTAACTGCCGGCAATCATCAGCTTAGGGTCGTTTATGCTCCAATGCTAAATGAACAAAATAAAATAGCTGCTTATCTCCAGCTCTCGGTATTCAGAACAGAATACAGTTCGATAATGAAAAAAATTATATTGTTTAATATGCTCAACCTTCCTTTTATACTTTTGATAATCATTGTTGTTAGTATTTTTTTGGCTAAGAAAAGTTACGCGCCTTTGAATAAAATAATAAACATTGCGGAAAACATTTCCGCCAATAATCTGAATGCAAGAATTAAATATGATGCACATCCGCAGGATGAATTAGGAAGATTAAGAGATACATTAAATAATTTATTTACAAGACTTGAAGTTCAGATAAGCCAAATCTCTCAGTTCACTGATAACGCTTCCCATCAATTAA
>JAJYCM010000154.1:0-4577 GCA_021778375.1 Bacteroidota bacterium | reverse complement strand
TACCGCATTAAAAACAGAGCTGGAATATATTCTTAAAAGGGAAAGAACTCCGGATGAATATAAAGATACCTTAACCGTGTTAAATGTTCAGACGGATAAAATGATAAGCATAATTAAATCGCTCTTAATAATTGCTAAGTACAGCAGCAACTCGGAAATTAATAAAAATGTATTTAAGGTTTCACAAGTAGTAAATGAATCGATTAAACCGGTTTTTACGAATCATAATATTGGTTATGAAATTGCTGATGACCTTTATCTGCGTGGAAGTTATGAGGGTTTTCAAATAGTGATTGAGAATTTGATAGATAATGCAATTAAATATTCACCCCAAAATAGCAGAGTAATTGTAAAAGCAGAAAATACTGATGAGAATATAATTATTAAAGTCGAAGATCCCGGTTTCGGGATTAACGATGAAGAAAAAGAAAAAATATTTGAAAGATTTTATCGTTCGGTTCCGGCAATGAAGGGAAATATCCAGGGTCATGGATTGGGTTTATGTCTAGTTAAAACAATTGTACTTGCAATGGAAGGCAAAATAAATGTTGAAGATAATTATCCTATAGGTACTAAATTTATAATCAGCTTTCCTTCTGTAAGGATGCTTTGACGGGAATAATCTTTTTCAATATCATAATGAGAAAATATTATCCGAATCTATTGACTTAACAGCTAAATCAGTCATTGTGTTGATCACGGCACAATTAGATATTCACACCATCCTTACTTTATCAGCTATCTTGCATTAATAGATTTATTATTTTATATTTTTTTTCATTTTATTACCTCCCTATTTAATATTGAAAGCCCATGCATGAAAATAATTCATTTACTTATTATTGAGGATAATCGTCTTTTGCGTGATCGCATTGCAGTTATGCTCAAGAAACAGAAAGATATAAATTTAGTTGCTGCATTGGGTGAAGGCGAAAACCTTCTTAAGATAATTGCTAAACTCAAATTTGCAGATGTGCTGCTTCTGGATCTCGGTTTGCGAAGTAAGAATAGTTTAGAAATTGTCAGAGCTGTAAAATGGAATTTTGAGAAGACCAAAGTGATTATCATGGACCTTATTCCCTCGCAAGCAGATATCTTGCAGTTTATACAAGCAGGAGTATCAGGGTTCATCCTAAAGGATGCAAAAGTAAATGAATTATTGAACACCATAAGATTGGTTTCTAAAGGATCATAGCTTTTACCTCCTCACCTAACAGATTCTCTTTTTTCACAGATTGTCAAGCTATCTCTTAACGAAGCTGAACCCTTGAAGCTGATTGAATCGATACATATGACGAAACGAGAGCGACAGGTAATTGAATTGATTACGTCTGGTCTTACCAATAAAGAAATTGCACAGAAAATTCATCTCTCACCATTTACAGTAAAAAGCCACGTTCATAATATTCTTGAAAAACTTAAGCTTCATACACGCATACATATTGCCAAATATGCTAATAATTCTGAAAATTATAATAATTCTATAAAATCGATTTCATCAATTGAAGAATAATCAATTTGTCATTTCAACAACCCTGCCTGCCGATACTATTGCACATCTCCAAAATGTCATTTCGACGACCAAAGGGAGGAGAAATCCCCGATACAAGCCCAACACTCATAAAAACCACTTACTATCTCAGTTAACAAGAGTGCTCATTCATCTGATAAATGATACCAACTCTATTATCGTGAACTAAAATGGATTAATCACTATTTCATCCTTTTGCACTATTTATTTACAACCCTGTTCTTAATATAATTATAGTATATAATTATCAAAGAAGAGGTTTCATATGTACCAGATCAATAATAAAGAAAGCTTGAGAACCATTAAGGAAAAGATTCACCAAACCTATCCACTTATAACTGATGACCATCTAAATTCAAGCAATGAAAATGAATTTCATCTAGTGACTAGATTTAGAAAAATGCTTTCAAAAACTCAAACAGAAATTCTTTCAATAATTGAAAAAATTAAATAGACACAACACTTACATATCATTCAACTAAAATAAAACATAATAAGTTCAGCGAAATTGAATAATCAATTTATTTAAGTTAATAAATCCTATTGTTAATAACTCAAAAGGATTAATCCCTTTTTCATCCTTTAGATGCATTTTTATTTTAACATCATTTTTATACTTTTTTATAATGAAAAACAATTTTGATAAGAACAATATTTTCTAATTAGCAATTCTCGTTCTAACCTTTAACATTTATAATAAGGTTAATAAATTAGGTGTCAATATGATACGCAAACTTCAAGTTGGAATAATAGACCTTGTTTCAAAAAAGTCAAATAAAAAATTATTTGCACGCATAATGAACGCGAACTTTGCTAGCATAATGCCTCAAGTTGTAGGAGTGTGGTGTGAAGAAGAGGGACATAACGTCACCTACATTTGTTATACAGGTAAAGAAAATTTAATAAATGAGCTGCCGCAAAATGCTGATATAATATTTATCTGCTCCTTTACAGAAGCTGCACAAACAGCATATGCATTAAGCAACCTCTTACGAACACGTGGCGCAGTTACTGTATTAGGAGGACCGCATGCACGCTGCTACCCTGAGGATGCAATAAAATATTTTGATTATGTTGTAGGATTTACCGATAAAAATATTGTTAGTGAAATTTTATATGATTGTTCACTTCACCGCCCCATCGGTATACACCTTACCGCTCAAAAGCAGCCATTATCACTTCCGGGAGTAAAGGAGCGATGGAAATTTATTGAACCGACACTTAGGAAAGCTCCTCTAATAAAAATGGTCCCTATGCTCGGTAGTTTAGGTTGTCCATACACCTGTAGCTTTTGCATCGATTCAACTGTAGCATATCAGCCGTTAGACTTTGAAATTATGAAAGAAGATTTATCGTTTCTTCTAACCAAGTTTAAACGCCCACTCGTGGGATGGCACGATCCGAACTTTGGTATCCGCTTCAACGAATATATGGATGCAATTGAAGAAGTTGTACCCGAGAATAGCATAGATTTTATCGCAGAAAGCAGCTTATCGCTATTATCCGAACCGCACATGAAACGGCTAAAACGAAATGGTTTCGGAGCTATGCTGCCCGGAATAGAATCATGGTTTGATCTTGGAAATAAATCAAATACTGGCAATATGACCGGAATGGATAAAGTTAAACATGTTGCCGATCAGGTCAATATGATCTTACGTTATATCCCATACGTTCAAACTAATTTCGTTCTGGGTCTTGATGTTGACGAAGGTGATGAGCCGTTTGAACTCACTAAAAAATTCGTAGATTTAACACCCGGTGCATTCCCTGGTTACTCATTATTATCTGCCTTCGGACAGGCGGCTTCTCTCAACTTAGAATATCAACAACTAAACAGGGTAATACCGTTTCCTTTTCATTTCTTGGATAATAATCATGCTATGAACCTTAAACCGAAAAATTATTCCTGGCAGGAATTTTATTCACATGTCATAAACCTTGGCGAACATACTTTTTCTTGGAGCGCTATTATGAAGCGCTTAATTGCTACTAATGCCTTCATACCGCGCTGGATGAATGTTGTTAGAGCAGTATCCGAAGAAGGATCCGGAAGGATTGCATTTAATAAAGAAATCCTAAGACATCTCAATTCTGATACTCAATTCCGTAATTACTTTGAACAAGAAACAACAGAACTTCCGCAATTCTATAAAAATATCATTAAAAATGACCTGGGACCTATGTGGAATTGGCTTCCCGAAGGCGCAATATTTCACGATCAGAATGCATATCTAAAAACTTCGGTGGAACGAATTGCTGTATAAAAAATATTTTCTCAATAACCGAAAGAAATAATAGATGAATATTCTTTTAGTATACCCAATGTATCCGGATACTTTTTGGAGTTTTAAACATGCACTTAAATTTGTATCGAAAAGTGCTAGTTTTCCTCCGCTTGGACTATTGACAATTGCTTCAATGCTGCCGAAAGATTGGAATAAAAAGCTGGTTGATATGAATGCAAGTGAGCTGAAGGATAAAGATATCCTTTGGGCTGATTATGTCTTTATAAGCGCAATGTCAATACAAAGCGCATCCGCTGATGAAGTAATACAACAATGTAAAAAACTAAACACAAAAATTGTAGCAGGCGGACCTTTATTCACAAGTAGTCCGGAAAATTATCAAAATATCGATTATTTAATTCTTAATGAAGCCGAAATAACTCTGCCGGAGTTTCTTAGTGATTTAAGTGAAGGAAAAGCAAAACAAAAATACACATCGGATCAATGGGCAGAAATTACCACCACTCCCCTGCCCCTTTGGGACCTTATATCGATAAATAATTATACCTCTATGAATGTTCAGTATTCACGAGGATGTCCTTTTGATTGTGACTTCTGTGATATAACAGTACTCTATGGGAGAAGACCGCGCACAAAAACAAAAGAACAAGTATTAGCCGAATTGGATGCACTATATATTACCGGATGGCGAGGACCTGTATTTTTCGTAGATGATAATTTCATAGGCAACAAAGTAAAATTGAAAAAAGAAATTCTGCCTGCAATTGCAGAGTGGAATGATAAAAATAAAAACCCAT
>JAJYCM010000153.1 GCA_021778375.1 Bacteroidota bacterium | reverse complement strand
ACTCTAATAAATACTTGGCTTCAGCCCCATTTGTGCTATTTTTGTGGCTAAAGCCATAATTATTTTTTTACACTAATCCCCGCCATAAATGGCGGAGCAATTGATAGTATCATAATGCGTAAGGTGACTCAGTAATTTATATTTTTTCTCTTTTTTTTTTATTAAAATGTTACCTCGAACAAGGTTAAGCCTATAAGTTTATTATTAGTGATAATCTTCACAAAGAATTAACAATATTAAAAAACAATAAACATTTGCTTCAATTTTGGAATTAATAATATTATTTTTTCAATTATTGAAACCCTGCAATGCGGACAGGGATCCAAATAAAATTATTAATCATCCGGAGTTATATTATGAAAGTTATGTCCCTATTCCTAGCTGCTATCCTTTTTATAGGAATATCAGGCTGTGCTTCAAACAAAAAAGTAATTAATGGAAAGGTAACAGCTGACCCAAAAATTCCGTCCGGGGAGTGCAGAATTGACGCCGAAGTTATAAAGATAGATTCTACTTTATTGGGAGATGGAAGTAATGATCCGTGCAGTAAAGCACCTTGTATAGCATGGATCAAAGTCAAAAATATTATTGGTTATGGTGCTGGTACAGCGACAGTGAAAAAGGGAGATACATTAAAAACTAAATTCGCGTTCACCTTAAATCCTACAACTAAGGAAACATTTCCAACATTAAAAGAACAACTCCCAGGGCTAAGTGAGGGTTCATCATTTAGAGCTGATATCCAATTGCTACCTTCGGATCCGTCAAGTATGAAAAAAGAAAAGCTTTACTTAGTGTACGGATATAAAAAAACGAAATAGAATTATTAACTAAAATCAAAGGAAAGATATGAATAGAAAAATGTTATACATTTTGTTAGCTTGTGCTGTGTTATTAGGGGCATCAAGAATATTTTCTCAAAGTCTCATAAAGACAAATTCAAATAATTCATTTCCCGGATTTAATCGGATGCCGGTAACTAAGGAAAATTTGACGTCTCGCAGGAAGTGGGAGTTTATGCGATTAAGAGACCCTTACACAAATACAATTCCGGCAAATATTTCTACTTTAGAACGTTTGTATGCTAAAAATTTACCTAATGATAAAATGATGAAGCTTCGGAAGGGAAGTCAAATAGTTAATGCAAATCCCTGGACCTATAGAGGTCCTTATAATCAAGGCGGAAGATCACGAGCTATTGCAGTCGATGTTAATAATCCTAATGTTATCCTGGCAGGCGGCGCCACCGGCGGTATGTGGCGATCAACTGATAATGGGCAAAGCTGGACAAAGGTCACTCCCGTTCAGGATACAGTCCAAACTGTTACTTGTATTGTACAAGATACAAGAAATGGGAAAACAAATAACTGGTATTATGGCACCGGTGAATATGCTTCTAATTTAGAATTACCTGACAACGGTGCGGGATTTACTACTTTCTTAGGGGGCGGAATCTATAAATCAACTGATGATGGTTTAACATGGGCAAGATTATCATCCACTTCTACTAGCTATTCACCAACTTTTGTCAACCGCTTCCAAATTGTTTGGAATATTTCCTTAGATACAGCTAATATTTCGCAGGATATTGTTTATGCTGCTGTTCTGGATGGAATTTATAGATCAACTGATGGTGGTTCATCTTGGAAATTGGTTTTAAGTGATAAGGATTCTTCGCAAACTAATTTATCTATTTATTCTAATGTCGCCGTCACAAGTCAGGGCGATGTTTATGCGGCATTTAGTAACGGCAAGTCCCAAGGCATCTGGCACTCAAATGACGGAATTAACTGGACAAACATTACGCCCCCAACTTTCCCAACAGTTTACAGCAGGATTGTAATTGCTAGCGCACCAACTAATGCAAATATATTGTACTTGCTTGCTAATACTCCGGGTAGCGGAAATTCCGGCGACCCAAGCAACGGTACAAACGACTATCAAAGCCTTTTTAAATATGATGCTTCTTTTAATCAGTGGACTGATTTAACAAGCAAACTACCTGCATGGAGCGGAAATGTTGGAGGTTATTCTTCACAAGGTGGTTATGATATGCTCATTAAAGTTAGTCCGGCAGATTCTAATTTTGTAATTATTGGTGGGACTAATTTATATAGAACCACTGATGGCTTTGCTACTAAATTAGACTCTACAAATTGGGTTGGCGGTTATTCGACAAATAATGATGTCTCATCGTATACGAATCAACATCCTGATGAACATGATCTTTACTATTTACCATCAAATCCCAAAATTGTTTATTCGGCAAATGATGGGGGACTTAGTTACACAACAGATATTTCGGCTAATCCAGTAAATTGGACAAGCATTGATAATGGATTCTCCACAACACAATTTTATTCAGTTGCGCTGGATCATGCTACGGCTAATTCTCCATTAATTATCGGCGGGATGCAAGATAACGGAAACATGATGGATACCACGCTAACTGGGAATTCAAGCTGGATTGTCCTACCTTATGGGGGTGATGGATGTATCTCTGCAGTAGCAGACAGCGGTAATTATATCTACTTCGCAACTCAAAACGGAAATATCATGGAAGCGAGATTATCCGACCAGCAAGGTGCTTTAATAAAACCTGTTGGTGCCAGCGGATACCTTTTTGTTACCCCTTATGTCCTCGATCCTACTAATACAAACATGATGTTTTTAGCTGCGGGAACTAATATTTGGAGAAACACTAATCTATTAAGTATACCTATCGGGACTGACTCCGCGACATCTACAAATTGGACTGATTTTAGTAGCTTCGATACAACCGCCAATGTCACTGCTTTAGCTGTGTCTACTCAACCGACTCATGTTTTGTATTATGGTACTGACGGGGGTACTGTATTTAAGGTAATTAATGCGGATCAAGACAATCCTACTTCCCAGAATATTACGTCAATTACATTCCCTGCAGGATTTGTAAGCAGCATAGCTGTTGATCCCCAAAATGCAAATAATGTTTTAGTAGCATTTTCGAATTACAGTATCTTAAGTATTTTCTCCACTACTGATGGAGGAGTATCATGGAATGCAGTATCTGGCAATCTTGAGCAAAATCCAGATGGCAGCGGTAATGGTCCCTCGGTTCGTTCAGTAAGAATTTTGAATTTGAATGGAAGTAAGATCTATTACGCCGGGACAAGCACGGGACTTTATGCAGCTACTACACTAAACGGAATGTCTACTATATGGGTTCAGCAAGGTACTGACAATATTGGTATGATCGACGCAGAAACAATCGATACAAGAAATTTAGACGGAACTGTTGTCGTTGGAACATTTGGAAGCGGCGTCTTTAGTACTCAATTTAGTATAACCGGAGTACAAGAATCGAAAAGTATTCCGCAGACTTATTCACTTTTGCAGAATTATCCTAACCCCTTTAATCCGACAACCACTATAACTTATCAGTTGCCAAAGATGGAAAATATAAAGCTTATGGTTTACAATTTATTAGGCGAAAAAGTGAAAACTCTTGTTAATGGAAATGAATCTGCTGGTATTTATCATGTTAAATTTGATGGAAGTAACCTTGCAAGCGGAGTGTATTTCTATAGACTTCAAGCAGGTAACTTCATTGCGACGAAAAAATTGATACTATTGAAATGACAGTTTAGATATAGTTATTCTGGTTAGATATAAAAAAAGGTGGGAATTGCTTCCCACCTTATTCGGGGTCAGAATGATGAAATAAGGGTCGGTTACTTCATCAGAACCATTTTCTTAGTTTCACTAAATGTCTTACTTCCATCAAGCGAAACAGCTTTGATTGAATAGAAATAGATTCCAGAAGACATTTGAAAACCAGAATTATTTGTACTAAAAATTGTTTCATGGTAACCGGAGGATTGTACTCCATTTACGAGTGTTTGAATTACTGCACCGGTTACATTGTATACAACAATTTTAACATTACTTTCTTTAGGTAAAGTATATCTGATTGATGTCGAAGGATTGAATGGATTAGGATAATTTTGCGATAATACAAATCCAGTAGGATTTGTTTTTGAAACCGAAACACCTAATGGACTTCCAAGAGATTTTAGTGCGGCCTGAAGAATTGCAACCGTGTATTTTGCATTATGTACACCCATACTCTTATCTTCAGTTACAAAGTAATATGTATAAATGCCCTTAACAATATTTGGTTGTCCTTTAACCTTCAAAGAATCGGCTATCCTGCTTACAACAGCTCCTGTAGAATCTTTTGGCAGTAATCCTGCTAAAGTATTCAACATTCCTTGAACTTCAGTTTGAACTCCTTCAATAATTCCATTGCCGTCCCAGTCGGCGCTTGCTTTAATATCATCGAATGAGGTAATTGGACCATGGCAGGTAACGCAGGCACCTACTAAATCCTTTGGTGTTCCGCCGGTTGTGTCAGTCATGTTCCATTGGTGACTTGGACTGTTTCCACTTCCAATATTAGCCATGTGACATGTAACGCATGCATCTGTTACAGATGAGTGAGTCATTAATCCTGTTAAAGAAGAATCACCATACTGGTATGCATTCTGTCCCAAGAACATATCAGCTTGTGGTCCATGATGAGGTCCAAAACGATCGGAGTATCCATAATAAGGACCTACATTAGTTATAGTTGTAGCTATGTTCTTACGTGATTGATGGCATGTCATACATAGTTGTCCATTTCCACCAATTGATGTAGGAACAGCATAACCGTTTTTCAAAGTAATAGGTACTAAGCGAAGTCCAAAATTAGTAGCAACATGAGGATCATGGCAGACTGCACAAGTAATATCTTGAGAACCATCTGCAGAGGTATAACCCGGGGTAGTCTGACTCTTAGTATATTTGAAATAAGCACTACCGCTATGGCATGGGAAGCAAGAAGTAGAAGTAGCATGACTTCCAGCAAGCGGCATAGTTGCATGGTTCGATGCCTCATAATAAGTACCAATCGTGTGATGCGTAGGTGCATCATGGCATTGCAAGCAAACACCTGCATCTAAGGTTTTGCTGATTTTGCTTACATTACCAAAAGATGATGCATGACCATCACCCGGTCCATGACAGGTTTCGCAGCCGATATTAGCAACAGGAGCAGCGTTGGAGTACGCAGTATTTGTGGATAATAAATTCCAAGCTGTCGTATCACCTTGCGGAATAAAATATTCACCGCTTTGAAGAGTGTAGGTTGCTGCCCATGTCGTATCATATCCACTTTTATGAGATAGATAACCAAAATTGCCATTATTGGCAGATTGATCATATCCGGTTGTGTGGCATTTAGCGCAACGAGCTATGGAATATACTCCCATTTGTTGACCGTTTACTGGCGCAACTTCTAATTCTCCCGTGATTCCCTCTTTAAAAATATTTGCATGCGGAGTTTGCTGCCAACTTGTAAAAGTCGATGAGTGACAGTTACTACAATTAGGTACATTTCCAGTAACACCTCTATAAGTACTAACATAGAACGTGTCAGCATCAGTGCTGCCACCGTTGACTGTTAAGCCAATAATGTAATTTCCTATAGAGTCAGGAACAAAAGTAATATTTTGAGCTGTTGTGCTGCTCAAGATTGTTGTTGTCCCAGTTGGTCCAGATAAAGTCCAAGTAAAAGTATTAACTCCACCTGTGGTATCGGCAGTTAAATAAACTAGCATTCCGCGTGCGACGATATTAATGCCACTATAAACAGGATTTGTTCCAGCTGGCACAGTACCCAGTGTACGAGGATAGATTTGTCTGGTTTTTATATGCGCCGTTTGAGCAGAAGTAGTCACTAAGGGCTCGACTGCGAAAAAAGCCAGGAAAAACAACGAAAAAAGTAATTTTAATTTGATCATAGATGATCCCCGATATATTGTTATTGATTATGTTAACATGACTAATAATTACAACTATCATACCAAAGAATGACTATGAGTTTACCAATTTTGCGACAAAAATTATTAGTAATTATAAATATAGTTTCCATTTATTAAGAAAGTTAACAGAATAATTTCCATTTGTGGGAGAATGTAATGAATAATTCAGAAAATATAACTAAACCAACTTTAAATGGATATTTTAATGGACTACCGAGTTCGTAAATTGGAAAGGGAATACTAAGACCTTCTAATATGAGATAAATTCACGCTTTTCTGTCCAGGTATCGGGAATGATATTTAAATTAATTCATTTTTCCCGGTTAGGCATATTCCTGATTTTTATTGAAGATTTGTATAGGCGTTCTGCACGATTAGACTGTCCAAGATGCTATTTATTTGAGCGAGCTTTTGCCAAAAATGGCAAACTTTTTTTTTGACTAAATTTTGATAAGAATTATAGCCTTGGGAGAAGCCTGGTAGAAATTGGGAAAATTTGAGAAGAAATAGAAAGAAAAAAATCTATGATCGGACAAAATGTCACAGTGCAATGTGTTAAAATTAATATGGCCGAATTATCTTTTCTAAGCTTATAATAAGCAGACAATTTCAAATATAATGGGGATCTATTTTGAGTGAGTTTATAGTCAGAAATATAACCATCAAGTAAATTGTCGTTTTTGAAGTTTGTCACTTTATATGGTAAATTTCAGTTAATAATTTTTATGATGAACATATCAATTTTTATTTAGGAGGAAATTTTTGGAGAATACTTATAAATC
>JAJYCM010000152.1 GCA_021778375.1 Bacteroidota bacterium | reverse complement strand
AAAAAACACCGGACTAATTCCGGATAAACAAAATTAAACATAATATTGCCCATAACCTAATTAAATCTGCCACCTTGGGGTAAGCGCACATTAAACTAAACCTCGGAGGTTTTTCTCTACACTATTATAGGATATAATTCCTTCCTATATTTTGAAAGTCCCGTAGCGACGTTATATACAATTTTATTTTGGACAGATATAGATTAGACATGGTATTTCTATTTTTTCTTGCTTCACATACTCCAGTTGAATATTTTAAATATTATCAAACGTTATCCCTTTTTCTCTAAGCCCTATAATTTTATACCTAATACCAACTAAATCTAACAAACCATTCAATAAGGAGAAAGAAAATCAATAATAGTCCCCCAAAGTTCTAAATGCACTATGAATACACTCTGAATACACTCTGAATGCACTTCTCTACCTATATATCCCATGTCTGCAAGTCTTAAAATCTTCTTTTTTGAGAATTATTCTTTCTTCAGCCCATTCTATTTAAATTGCATTTCAAGCGTTCAATATTTAATTTTGAGACTCAAAATATAATGTAGAAAAGGAATAAATGTTAAATTTGATTAAAAAAGTCTTTGGCGATAAGCATTCTAAAGATCAAAAGTTACTCTGGCCTGTCGTTGAAGAAATAATAGAAGAATATGAAAAGATTAAAGATCTGACTGATGAAGAGCTTAAGGCTAAAACTCAGGAATTTAAAAATAAAATTCAAGAATATACATCTGAAATTAGAACTAATATTGATGAGCTTAAACAAAAACTTCAGTCAAATGAGGATTTTGACAGGCATAGTGTTTACGATGAAATAGATGTTCTTGAAGAAGAACTTGACGGAAAATACGAAGAAATTTTAGATGAAATTCTTCCTGAAGCCTTTGCCGTTGTGAAGGTAACCTGCCAAAGATTACTCGGTAAAAGTTGGACGGTTGCCGGTAATAAAGTTACATGGGATATGGTACCTTACGACGTTCAACTTATGGGCGGCGTCGTTCTTCACCAAGGAAAAATAGCTGAAATGGCTACCGGTGAAGGAAAAACACTTGTTGCTACTCTTCCAATTTATCTTAATGCACTTACCGGGCGTGGCGTTCATCTTATTACCGTTAACGATTATCTCGCGCTTCGCGATAGCGAATGGATGGGCGAAATTTATCGATTCCATGGTTTAACGGTCGGTGTTATTCTTAATACGATGGACCCGAATGAAAGAAAAAAACATTACGAATGCGATATTACTTACGGTACTAACAACGAGTTTGGTTTTGATTATCTCCGCGATAACATGACCACTGAAGAAGAATTCCGCGTTCAGAGAAAACATAATTATGCCATCGTAGATGAAGTTGACTCTGTTTTAATTGATGAAGCAAGAACTCCATTAATTATTTCCGGTCCCGTTGAGGTTGACGACCAAAAGTTTGACGAAATGAAACCCCGAGTTGAAAAACTCTACCGCCTTCAAACTAACCTTGTTGCGAAAATCACTCAAGAAGCAGAAGATTTGCTTAATGCAGGCGGAAAGGAAAATGAATTACAAGCAGGCGTTCAGCTTTTAAGAGCTTACCGCGGTCTTCCTAAAAATAAAAAGCTTGCAAAACTTTTAAGCGAACCGGAGTATAAAAAATTACTCCAGTCTACCGAAATGGAATATCTTCGCGAAAAAGCTAAAAACATGTATATAATTGATGACGAGCTATACTTCGCAATTGATGAAAAAAACAATACAATTGACGTTACCGATAAGGGAAGAGAAGAACTTGCCAGGGGAAGCAGTATTGAAAAGGACTTTTTTATAATTCCCGATCTCGGTACAGAGATAAGCAAAATTGAGCATCAAGAAGATCTTTCCGAAGAACAAAAAATCAAAAAGAAGGATACATTATATAACCACTTTTCAGAAGCCAGCGATAGGCTTCACACTATTCATCAACTATTAAAAGCATATACTCTTTTTGAAAAAGACGATGAGTACGTAATTACTGAAGATGGAAAAATAGCTATTGTTGATGAGTTTACCGGACGTGTTCTTCCCGGCAGAAGATATTCCGATGGCCTTCACCAGGCGATTGAAGCTAAGGAAGATGTTAAGGTTGAACGCGACACTCAAACGCTCGCCACAATTACACTTCAAAACTATTTTAGAATGTATAAAAAACTTTCCGGTATGACAGGTACTGCCGAAACAGAAGAAGCAGAATTCTTTGAAATATATAAGCTTGAAGTTGTAGTTGTCCCTACTAACAAACCCACAACAAGAGAAGATCAAGACGACGCCGTTTTCAAAACCAAACGCGAAAAGCTTAATGCAGTAATTGAACAGATTGAAGAATTAAGAAAGCAAGGTAGACCGGTTCTTGTAGGAACAACTTCGGTGGATGTGTCTGAGACAATTAGCAGAATGCTTAAACGGAAAACTATCCCGCATAATGTTCTGAATGCTAAACAGCATCAGCGGGAAGCGGAAATTGTTGCTCATGCCGGCGAAATAGGTGCAGTAACTATTGCAACCAATATGGCAGGACGCGGTACTGATATTAAACTCGGAGCGGGTGTGGTAGATAGAGGCGGCTTATTTATTCTTGGCACAGAACGTCATGAATCAAGACGAATCGACCGTCAGCTTAGAGGACGTTCCGGAAGGCAAGGAGACCCCGGTACAACAAAATTTTTCCTTTCCCTTGAAGATGATTTAATGCGTCTTTTCGGTAGTGAAAGAATTGCCTCAGTAATGCAACGCATGGGAATTAAAGAAGGCGAAGTAATCCAGCATCCTCTTATTACTAAATCAGTTGAACGTGCCCAGAAAAAAGTTGAAGAGAATAACTTTTCTATTAGAAAACGACTTCTTGAATATGACGACACAATGAATCAACAACGAGAGGTCATTTATACAAAGCGTAGACATGCTCTTGAAGGAGACAGGCTTAAAGGAGAAATATTCGACTATTTGGAAGGATGGATAGATGAAATTGTAGAAGAAAACTTCGAAGATGTAAACGCTGATAAAATTAAAGAAGAAGTCTTTAAAAATACTCTAGTTGAATGTCCGCTTGAACCTGTTGAATTTGAAAAATTAGGCAAGGAAGGAATTAGAGACAAAATTATAGAAGCCGCAAAATCTTTTTACAAGAAAAAAGAAGATATGATTGGGTCTGATTTAATGGCCCGTCTTGAGCGCTATGCCATGTTAAGTGTTATTGATCATAAATGGAAAGAGCATCTCCGCGAAATGGACGACCTTAAAGAAGGAATTGGCTTAAGAGCGTATGGACAAAAAGATCCTTTGGTAGAATATAAAGTAGAAGCATTTAAAATCTTTGAATCACTATTAGAGCAAGTTAGAAACGAAGTCGTCTCTTTCAGCTTCAAATTTTTCCCGCAGGCGCCGGAAGAAGTTCAAACTAAAAAACGCCGTCAGCCATTGGGAAGAATTAAACAGATTAAACAAAGTGCTTCAAGCATGGCAATGAGCGCTCCGTCAGATGATGGGGGTGAAGAAATGGTTGCCGGAAAATCTCAACCGGTTCATGCCGATGAGAAAGTTGGCAGGAACGATCCTTGCCCATGCGGAAGCGGTAAGAAATTCAAAAACTGTCACGGTAAATAAGAAAGGGAAATTATGAAAAAAATAGAAGCAATTATTCGTCCCTTCAAGTTAGATGAAGTTAAGGAAGCCCTGATCGAAGAGGGTATACGGGGTTTAACAATTTCGGAAGTGCGCGGCTATGGCAGACAGAAAGGGCATACCGAAACCTACCGCGGCAGCGAATATCGAATTGAATTTGTACCTAAAATAAAAATTGAAATCGTAATTGAAGACAGTAAATTTGAAGCTGCTATAAATGCCATTTTAAAGACGGCTAAAACGGGACAAGTAGGAGACGGTAAAATATTTATTTATGACGTTAAGGATGTTATTAGGATTAGAACCGAGGAATCGGGGAAGGATGCTCTGTAAAATATTTTACCTTTTACTTTTTTTTAATCTTTTATAGCTTCCCTTATGCAAATACAAAAACATTCGCATTTTAAAAAAGCGCTTGTCTTCATTTTACCAATGTTTATTTTCTTCGGATGCGGAGTATGGGAAAACTTTACTACTTATTTCAATCTCTATTACGATACAGTTGATCTTTTCCAACAAGCAGAAGACGCGATTAACCAGCAAAAAAAAGAAATGTTTTCAGTAGATGAGTTTGCACTTCCGCCCAATGCAAATCAACTATTAGTGAGAGTTGTTGAGAAATGCTCTCAAATTCTTCAATTCCATTCCCAAAGCAGTTACGTCGATGATGCATTACTTATGCTCGGCAAGTCATTTTATTATCAAGCCAATTTTCAAAAGGCGTCTAGAGAATTGGAGGAGTTAATAACAAAACAACCTAACAGCGATCTTATCCTGGAAACTCGTCTTTGGCTTGGTAAAACCCAAATGCACCTTGGTGATTATTCAAAGGGCTTGGCTACACTTAATGATGTTAGAACTGAAGCAACAAAAATCGGAAGAGATAATTTAAGCCGTGATGCCTTTATCGAAGAAATAAAATATAGAATTACACAGCAAGATTATCCAGGAGCAATTGACCTGCTGAAACAATTTCTAACGGTTTCAAACGATGGCGCAACAAATGCTGAGGTGGTTTATGAAACAGGATTACTTTATGTGAAGTTAGGTGATTATAAAAGCGCTATAAAATCATTTGAACTTGTTACAAAATATTCGCCGACATTTAATATACTTTATAATACTGAAATAGATCTTGGAAAAACTTTACGTGAATCTGATGACAATAAGAAGTCACTTGACATTTTTGAAAAGATGATCGTTCAAGATAAATATGCTGACTCGTTAAGCACGATTGAATTTCAGAGAGGTTTGACTCTTGTAAAACTTGGACGGTTTGACGATGCCTTAGAACAATTTAAATTTGTTGATACTGCTTATGTTAGAACTCCCTACTCAGGTTTAGCAAGACTTAATATAGCAGATCTTTATGAAAATCATTATAAAAATCTGGATAGCGCAGAGACTTATTATAACAAAGTTATTTTGTCGACAGCTCCCCAAGAAGATATTTTGCTGGCTCGTTCCAAGGCAGATGTATTTAAAAGGTTTAGAAATGTTTCAGCTCAATTAGATCAGGATAATAGGCAGTTGGTCTATCTTAAAGACCCTGAGGCTTTTGTTAAAGATTCAATCGCTTTTTATTCCGATACAGCTAACACAAATTATCTTTATGGGAAAAAGGATACTCTGCAAAATCTTTCAACGGAAAATAAATTACTAAACCGTTATGCCCCGAACGGAGTTCCCCTCACCGATACAACCGGGAACTATAACACGAATTTTCGCGACACGACAAAATCTAATATTCCCAACTCCGCAAATCCGAATCCGATAAGTAATCAATTTTTAAACCAAGCAACCGGGCAAAAACCTAACCAAATAACTAATCAAAACCCGAATCAAACTGCCGGTCAAAATCCAAATCCAACGGATAATCGATTTCTTAACCAAGTACCCGGGCAATATCCGAATCAATATAATCAGAATAGAGTTAATCCGGCAGAAGTAATTCGCAAAAAACCACCGATGCGCCCGACGGTTTCAGCAGATACTTTGAATGATGAAATAATTAAACTTGATTATGATAAAGGCAATTTACTTCTCTCAGAATTCAATCTTCCTGATTCTGCATTATATTATTATACAGATATTTTATCAAATCATCCCGGCTCGGTTTACCAAGGAAGAACTTTATACGCAATGGGTTCATATTATTTAACAGTAGGTGATTCGGTAAAAGCTGACAGTCTTTTCAACATTGTCTATAATAAGTATAAAGACGAGAGTATTGTAAATGCGGCGGCTGATAAACTTCAAAAGCCATTCATCGACTTTAATTCTGATCCATTAATGATTAAATATGAAAAAGGAGAAAAATATTTAGATTCAGCAAAGTATGATTCTTCATACAACAAATTTTATGATGTTTATAAAGCAAACACAACTGGTACGCTGGCTCCTAAAGCGCTCTATGCTTCGGGCTGGGTTTTAGAAAATAAGCTTAACCTATTGGATTCAGCTGCAGTAATTTATGATACTTTGGCTAAAAAATTCCCGAGAACGGTATATTCTAACGAAATATTACCGGAATTGAACCTATACAATCAAGAAAAAGAAAAAATGGAGAAGGCTTATCAAGATTCCCTTAAAGTTTACGCGTCAAAAGGAGATTCTGCAAAATTTAAAAGATTGAGCCTCCAGGAATTTGAAGATGCCCAAAATTTAGCTGTCTTAAATAAAACTGGTACCGCTGAGACAGCAACAGTTGTAAACGATAGCGTAACTAAACGAGCTCAAGCAGCCACATTACCAAATACCGGAAATATTGTGCAGCCAAATGCTACTGCAAACCCGGATACACTTATTAGAGTTTTTAACAGGGGAATCTTGAATAGATCTAATAGGTAGATGTAAATAAAAATATCATGCAAGATTAAAGTTGAATTGATCGGAGAGTCTAATTATGCCATCCTTACAAATTTCTGAAAATGAACTCGGCTGGCTTTTTGAAAAAATGTTACCGGGAATTAAAAAGCGAAAGTTTCAGAACCT
>JAJYCM010000004.1 GCA_021778375.1 Bacteroidota bacterium | reverse complement strand
GGAAGCCGCTTCTTCTGTA
The DNA here is from genome assembly GCA_021778375.1 of Bacteroidota bacterium. Lineage (GTDB taxonomy): Bacteria > Bacteroidota > Ignavibacteria > Ignavibacteriales > Ignavibacteriaceae > FEN-1297. The sequence goes on along the minus strand of JAJYCM010000004.1, from coordinate 30,258 downwards.
AAAAACTTACTAACAATCGAGCCAAACAATACAGGATTACAACTGCTTTTATCTGAATATTATCTTAAGGCAAAAATGTATGATGATGCATTGAAGGCCGTTAATGATATAATTTCTTCGGCACCGGATAATGCCGCAGCACATGAGCGGAAGGCTCAAATTTATATAGGCATGAATAGATGGACTGAAGCTGCGAAAGAATATTCATTCCTTCTAAAGCAGCCGAACATTACTCTGGAGCAAAAAATAAGGATTGGCGCGATCTACTTTAATCAATCTCTAAAAGACAGCACTCTGATGCCTGTTACAAAAAAGATTTTTGAATCGATTGATAAAGATACATCGTATTGGCAGGTCAAGATGTATCTAGGCGCGATTGCTACAAGTGAAAAAAATGATTCTGTCGGAATAAAATATTTTAAAGCTGCTACACAGCTTGCACGGTGGAATGCCGAAGCGTGGGTTAGACTTGGAGGTCTATATTTTGACAACCACAAATATGATGAAGCAGTTAAGGTGATGAGCGAAGCGATAAAATATTTTCCTGAAGATTTTCGAGTTAATTTAATCCTTGGCTTAGCGCTATCACAAAATGGAAAATATGCCGATGCCAGGGGATATTTACAAAAAGCTTCTGAGCTTGATTCTACCGACGTTACTGCGCTTTCTGCTTTCGGCTATACATTGAGTCAGTTGAAAGAAAATGATGAAGCTATAATCTATATAAAAAAGGCTTTGGCTATTTCGCCGAACGATATAAACTTGCTTGGTACTCTTGGTTTAATTTATGACACGCAAAAAAAATGGAATGAATGCGATAGCGTATACTTAAAAGCATTGTCTATGGATTCCACCAATGCGCTTATAAATAATAATTATGCCTATTCACTTTCGGAAAGAGGAATCAAACTGGATGAGGCATTAAGAATGTCTAAACTCTCAGTAAAAGCAGAGCCGAAAAATTCAGCTTACCTTGATACTATGGGCTGGATTTATTTTAAGATGGGAAATTATACCGAGGCGGAAAAATATGTACAAGAATCATTAACTATAGGCGGCGATAAGTCCGACGAACTTGAGCATCTTGGTGATATAGAATCCAAGTTGGGCAACAAGGATAAAGCGAAACAGATTTGGCAGAAGGCTTTCGATATGGACAAAACCAATATTGAGCTAAAAAATAAAATTGAGAAAGGTGAAATTTGAAAAAGTATTTGATTGCAATTCTAATGCTTATAAACTTTGGGGGAATATTATTCTTTAACGGATGCGCACCTACTAAACAGGTAGCGAAAGTTGAAATACTTTCTGCTGAAAGATTAGTAGACAAGTTAGAAGTTAATCGTCGGAGGATAAGATCTTTTGAAGGTACAGGGACACTTGTAATAAATTCTGAAGGAATCGAAAACAGGGCTTCATTCAAAATTACTTTAACTAAACCGGATTCAATCGAGCTTTCAATCATGGGTCCTTTTGGAATTGAATTAGGCGAAGCGCTTGTTACTAAAAAGAATTATATCTTTTATGATGCGCTTCAAAATACTGCTTATGAAGGTGAAGTGAACGAAGATATTTTGAAAAATATTTTTCGGATTGATCTTCCTTTCAGCGATTTGATGAATGCCTTTCTCGGAGCTGTAAATTTAACCAGTCATTTGTATAAGATGCCTACAAAATATTCTGTAGACGGCGATAAATATGTATTAACCTACATTGACTCGGTGAATCAACAGACAGAAGTTTACCTTGTTGATATCCGCCAGCTTGGTATAACAAATTATGATGTTACAAACTTATCCGGCGATCTTCTATTCACCGGTAGATATACAGATTTTGATCTGCTTGAAAATGTTGCTGTGCCATATTCGGTTAATATAATTGATAAGCAGAACGACCAAACACTTTCAATCAAATATAAAAAGATAACTGCCAACAGACCATATATCCACATTAACTTTAATATTCCAGCCGATGCAAATATTATTAAATGGTAAGAATAAAATAATATTCTTATTGCTTTTTTTTATTTGGGCGTCATCTTCTTTTGCTCAAGAGGGGAGCTTGATTAAAAGCAAGAAGAGTGAACTTGGGAAAATTAAAGATCAGATTTCTGCACTTGAAAATACTTTCAATCTAAAAACCGCAAAGGAAAGAGAATCCTACGAAGCGCTTGATAATTATAACCATCAAAGTTTTTTACTCCATCGATTGATAAACAGTCTTGTTAACGAAGAGCAAAAAAAGGAAGAAGAAATTTTAGGTACTGAGAATGATATTCAAAAATTAGGCAAGGAAATTCAATCCTTAAAAGAAAATTATTCTAAATATGTTGTAGCTATATATAAGAGAGGTACAATTAATGAATGGGCGAGTGTACTTGATTCTAAGACATTTGAGCAGGCTATACTGCGATATAAATATCTGAAAAAGTTTTCGGATCAGAGAGTAAAAGATATCTCCGAGTTAAAATCTAAGAAGGAAGAGTTGATTGCGGAAAAGTCAAATCTTGAAAAGGAGCGTGCGGACAAAGAGCTATTAGCTGAGCAAAAGCAAGCAGAGCAGGATAATCTAAATCAAAAGAAAATTGAACGGAGCAAAATATTAAATTCAATCAGACATGATAAGGCAGCGCTGAAAACGGAGATTGCTGCAAAGCGTAATGCTGAAAGAAAGATAACAGGCTTAATTGCAAAGTTGATCGAGGAAGCGGAAAAGAGAAGGGAAGAAGCAGCCCTTATAAGATCCAGGAGCAAAAATAATAATGTAGCTACCAAAGTGATCAATAAAAAAAGTTTGAATGAAAATTTAGATACTTATGATATTGACTTATCAACAGCAGGCTTTTCTTCCTTCTCCGCTCTAAAAGGAAGACTAAACTGGCCTGTGGAGAGGGGTAAAATAGTTAAGCAGTTCGGAGAAAACAGGAACGTAAAACTAAATACAGTAACCTTAAATTACGGTATTGATATTAAAACCGTTTCTGAAGAAGACGTAAGGGCTGTAGCGGATGGAGTTATATCGGCTATAGATTGGATACCCGGTTACGGCAGCGTTATAATAATTACGCACAAAGGAGATTTCAGAACTGTTTACAGTCATTTATCTAACATTTTTGTAAAGGAAGGGGATAGGGTAAAATTGGGGACAATAATAGGGAAAGTGGGCGAAAGCTTGGAAGGGAACATACTCCATTTCGAAATATGGAACTCTCGCAACAAACAAAACCCGGAAGTTTGGTTGGCGAGGAAATAAAACATCAGTTTTCATTTCAAACCGATTATGGTTATTTTTTTCATTATAAATTCTTTTGATATTAACGTTTGGGATATATATCCCTTTCCTTCATTATTGCGGGCAATTTTGAAGTCTTTATTAATATTTTTTCTTTTATAGAGGAGGTAATATACTAGTGAAGGCTAATTAAAGTGCATTCAGAGTGTATTGAGAGTGCATTCAGAAAATGTAGGGGAATAATTTGGCGATAGGTAAGATTCTAACTTGATATTTCCTTAAATATTCTTTTATAATAAAATTTGCAGAAAAGTATTTGTTAAGAATTACAAATCAAATATTTAAAAACTTAATATCATTAGCAAGCGCAGAGGTGATAAGTAAAATAATTGCGCTTATAACTGCGGCTTATTTGGGTAGAATATTAAAACCTGAAGGATTTGGGATTTTAGGATTTGCAACAGCGTTTGTTTCGTATTTCTTATTAATGGTAAATTTTGGATTAGATACTTATGGAACAAGAGAGATCGCAAAAGACAAATCACTCCTTTCGAAACTTGTCAATAATATTATATCAATCCGAGTTTTATTTGCAACAGTATGGTATATCATTTTTTCGATTGTTATTATATCAATCGATAAGCCGCTGATAGTAAAGCTTGTCCTTTTTATTACTGCAATAAATTTATTTGTTAATGCATTATCAATTAATTGGCTTTTCATTGGAATTGAGAAGATGTGGTTGATTGCAATAAGACAGATAATGACGAATTTGCTTTCACTTATCGGAATAATATTTTTGGTTAGGTCAGAACGGGATATCTTTTTAGCCGCTGGTGTAACTGTTATTTCAAGTTTAGTTAATTCAATATGGATGATACGAATTTATAATAGAATGTACAGCAAAGTATTATTTGAAATTGATAAGACTTATTTGAAAGTAATTCTTAAAGAGTCGCTGCCGTTAGTGTTTTCTTCTTTTATGATTGCCATTTATTACAACCTTGATATGGTAATGCTTGGTTATATGAAGCCGGGAGAAGATGTTGGTATTTATAGTGCGGCATACAAAATTATATTAGTTGGATTAATTCCTTTTATATTAATATTAAATTCATTCTTTCCGTCGCTATCAAAAATTGGATTAACTAAGTCACTAGAATTTCGGAATATTATAAAGCAGTATGCAGTTCTTATGTTATCAGCAGGGATAATTGTTTCAAGTATTATCTATTTTAATGCAAGCAGGATTATTGATATTGTTTTTGGGAATCAATATGATAGAGCGGCAGCACCGCTTTCAATATTAGCGCTAAATTTATTGGTAATTAGTGTTAATATTTTTTTCGGAAATCCGCTTATCGCATGGGGAAAACAAAAGGAGTACTCAATTGCAATCGCATTTGGAGCGGTTACAAATATTATTCTAAATATTTTGCTGATACCTAAATATTCATACATAGGAGCATCTTTATCAACGCTTATGGCTGAAGTTGCTGTTTTCGTGGGGGTGTTTTATTTGTTTAATAAATATACTTTTAGAAAATTTATTTTATGAAATATGATTACGTAATTGTTGGTGCAGGTTTTGCAGGCTCGGTGATGGCGGAACAAATTGCGACGCAATTAAATAAAAAAGTTTTGATTGTTGAAAAAAGAAAACATATTGGCGGTAATGCTTATGATGAATTTGATGAATATGGAATATTAGTACATAGATATGGACCGCATATTTTCCATACGAACAGCAAAAAAGTTTTTGATTATTTATCTCAATTTACCGAATGGAGATTTTATGAACATAAAGTTTTGGTTAAATTAAATGGGGAATTGTATCCAATTCCAATAAATCGGATCACATTAAATAAATTGTATGGCTTAGAATTAAAGTCTGAGGCAGATGTTAAAAATTATTTAGAAACTGTTATACAAAATCATTTCCCGGTTCTTAACTCCGAAGATATAATAGTTAATCAAGTTGGTAATGATTTATTTGAAAAATTTTTTAAGCAATATACGAAAAAACAATGGAACCTTGAGCCGAAAGAATTGTCTCCGCAAGTATGCGGCAGAATACCTGTAAGGCATAATGATGATTGCAGATATTTTACTGACAAGTATCAATATATGCCTAAGGTTGGATATACAAAGATGTTTGAAAAGATGCTTTCCCATAAAAACATTGAGATAATTCTGAATCAAGATTATAGAGCTATTCTAAATGATCTAAAATATGATAAGATGATCTATACCGGACCAATTGATTATTTTTTTGATTATGAATATGGAAAATTGCCATATAGATCGATTAGATTTGAATTTGAGAATTTCAAAACCGAAAGAGTACAGCAAGCGGCGGTAGTTAATTATAATGATCTGAAAAAAGAATATACAAGAGTAACCGAATATAAATATTTCTCTGGTCAGAATAAAAGATCAACTACTCTTTCATATGAATATTCACAGATTAGCGGTGAGCCTTATTATCCAGTACCTACTCAATCAAGTAGGAGAATGTATTTCCGCTACAAAAATGAATCGGAAAAACTAAAGAACGTCATATTTTGCGGCAGACTTGCAGAATATCAATATTATAATATGGATCAAGTGGTAGCAAATACTTTAAATTTATTAAATGAATTAAAATATAATGGAAAATAATCCTTTAGTGTCAGTAAACATTTTATCCTTTAACAGAAAAGAAGAGCTTAGGAACACTTTAACAAAAGTTTACGAACAGGATTATAAAAATGTTGAGGTCATAGTTGTTGATAACGCTTCGATGGATGGTTCACCAGAAATGGTTGAAGTAGAATTCCCTAAAGTTAAACTTTTTAGAATGCAGAAAAATATTGGAATAGCCGGATATAATGTCGGATTTAATGCTTCCAATGGAGAATATATATTAGTTCTAGACGATGACAGTTATCCCGAGCAAGATTCTATTAATAAGGGCTTAGAACCATTTTATGCGAACTCAAATGTTGGCATTGTTGCATTAAAAATATTTAATAATTATTTAAATGAATTTGAATCAGATATTATTAAATTTAATACCTATTCCTTTATCGGTTGTGGAGCTATTTTTAAAAGGAAAATAGTTGAGCTTCTTAAAGGTTATAACGAGGATTATTTCCTTTATCATAATGAGTTAGATTTTAGTGCAAGATGTATGCAACATGGCTATGCAATAGTTTATAACGATGCTTCAACTATTATTCATAATTTTAATATTAATGAAAGAGGGATAATAAAATCGAGTATTCTAAGATCCGAGAGAAGATATTATTACTTTTTCATAAGCTATTCAATTTTTATAATTCAAAATTTCCAATTAAAAGAAGCGCTATTTGTTAGTTTAAAATGGTTAATTAATCGATCAATAATATCCTTTTTCTCATTTTATTGGAAAAGTTATTGGAAAGCTATTTTTATTTTATTTAAAAATTTTCCTAGATATATAAAAAAAAGAAATGTACTTAAAACAGACATTCAGGCAAATTATTTGCATCTTATTGCTTTTATTGATAGAGAATACTTCCCCGGTTTCAAAAAGCCTCAATTTCTTAAACTAAAATCGTATAATACGTTTCAAATTTATTTCAAGAATCTATATGCTTTTATATTGTTTAATTTTTCAAGAATATTCGTTGTTGTCAGAAATTATAAACCAGAGGGAATACTTTTTATCAATACATCTGGATTTGGCGATATTATATATTCATCAGTAATATTTAGTAACTCTCAGAATATTAGGTTTAATAAGATTTATTTTCTGATGAAGAAAGAACATAAAATTCTTTTTGAAGATTATTCGGGTAATGTAAATTTATTATTTATTGATTATAATAAATTTAGAAGAAATCTTTTCTACCAGATTCATTATTTGAATCAATTAAGTAGAAAGAAGTTTGCAGTTGTAATTAATTTAAATAAAAATAGAAGGATTGTTGATGATAACATTTCAGTTAATTCTAATGGAGAAAAACTAATAGCTCTCGATAAAGGAGATTCAAATTTTATTAGACTATTTAAATTATACTTTGCAAGAAAATATGATGAAATATTCTTTCCCTCAGAAACGAGTGAAGAATTAAAATATAAATATTTGTTAGAAGGCTTAACTGAAGGGAAAGTTAGTAATCAAAAACAAATATATTTGGACGAAGGTAAAAGGTCACCTCGATTAATAAAAAAAATAAATTATGATTTCTATAATAATCAAAAAATGTATATTGTTATAAATCCGTTTTCTAGTGCAACAATAAGAAATTGGAGCATTGAAAAGTTTTTATCATTAATTGAATCTATTATCTCCGAATATCGATTAGAAATATTTTTAATTGGTAACTATTTGCAATCTCAAAAATTAAAACAAATCGAAAGCACTAATCCAAAGTATATTAAGAATCTCGCAGGGGAATTGAATTTATTAGATACTATGTTATTAGTGAAACATTCCAAATTATTTATTGGGGTGGACAGTGGTATGGCACACGCTGCAAAATTATTTAATACGCCAAGAATTCTAATATTAGGAGGGGGACCATATGGCTTATATTTTGTGAAAGATGATTATAAAAATATTGATAATAAACAAAAAGTTCTATTTAATAAATTAGAGTGTTTTGGTTGTAACTGGTACTGTAAATTTCCGGAGGCTTATTGTTTAACGAAAATATCTGTGAATAGTGTATTTACTGAAGTGAATAATGTATTAAATAAACATGAATAATATCACGATATTAATTACAACGTATAACTGTGCAGAATATATTGGCATTGCAATTGGTAGTATCTTAAACCAGACGTTCCCTAATTATGAATTATTAATAATTGACGACGGATCAAATGATAGTACAGAAATTATTATTAAAAATTTTCAGGACAAAAGGATTAAGTACATCAAAATTGATCATATTGGGAGAAGTAAGGCGTTAAATTATGGCTTGAGAGAAGCTAAATACGATTGGGTTGCGTTGATGGATGCAGATGATATTTGGCATCCGCAAAAAATCGAACGGCAATTACATAATTTTTCTTTTACGAAGGAGGAAATAACTGCTACTTGGTCTGCATACTTTAAACAAAAAAAAATTTTATATACTGTTGATACACCAGTAGACATTAAAGAGCTTAGGGGAAAGATGGCTTTACATTCATTTATCTGTAATCCGAGCGTAATTTATAATAAGAATTTTGTACTGGAGAATGGTGGCTATGATGAAAACTTAACTCGTTTTGAAGATTATGATTTCTGGCTCAAAGTCTTAAACAAAATCAGTTTTACCATAATTCCAGAATATTTAGTTTATATGAGAATTCGTGCTGAGTCTTCATCAAATGAAAACAAAAACATTACAAGGAAAATCGTTTATAAAATACAAGAAAAGTATTTCGATGAACCGAAAAATAATATTTATTCGTTAAACCATATCGAAGAACTAAAACTAAAAGGTTGGCGGGAATATTTCTACGGTAATAAAATTAAGGTTAGAATTAATTGGTTAAATGTAAACATTATTGATTGGGATTATAGAATGTATTTTGCTTTTGTTCTGACTTTTTTCCCTTCAAATATTTTAAATATAATAAGAGAATACCGTTTAAGGATTAGACTAAAAACATTTGTCTATCGTTTGACTAACAAATATTGGTTGCCGGAAAAAATCCTTAAAGAATTCTTACTTTCAGAAAAAACTTAGAAAGATATTCAAGAGGAAATAATAATGAAGAAAACTAACATTGATAAATTCTAGAAATTATCATTTGAATTATAACAATTAAAGAGAATTTGTAATTTGATGACGAAAAACAAAATAGTAGTTTTGCATCTTCAGCCAGAATTAAATATTACTTGTGGTATAAGCAAAACCATATATCTACTTATTAGTAATCCTAATCAAAAATTTACTCATTTAATTTGTACTATGGGAGGCGATGGATTAGAAAGATTCACAAATTTAGGTGTCAATCCTATGCTTCTTAAAAACTATAAAAATAAAATATTTTTTTCCCCAATTTTATTTTTCAATATATATAAAATTTGTAAGAAATATGATGTTGATATAATCCATTCTCATCATCGTTTTTTTGATTTTATTTCTTTTATTTTGTCAAAGTTTATTAAAATCAAAACACTCACAACCGTACACAGCAAAGTAGACAGATTGCAAAAGTTTAGTTATAAATCTGATGTATTAATAGCTGTTAGTAACTCTATCAAAAATCATTTGATAGAAAAATTCTTGATAAATAAGAATAAAATTGTGACGATTAACAATTTTGTCATAAAGGATGATTCCTTCATAAAAGAAAGCAGAGAATACCTAATTAATAAGTATCTGTTTTGTCCCAAAGACATTATTTTAACTTTTGTTGGTAGGTTTGATCGTGAAAAGGGGATAGATATATTGTTAAAAGCTTTTACAATTTTACAATCTATGAATAATGATTTAAAATTATTTTTAGTTGGTAATGGGAAAGAGGAAACTTTTGTTACTCAATATATTAATAAAAACAATTTGAAAGCTAAAATAATAAATGCAAGTTTAAGTGTTTTTGAAATTTATAAGATTTCAGATATTATTATCCTGCCCTCTAGAGTGGATCCATTCCCTTTGGTAATGCTAGAAGCAGGGTTAATGAAAAAACCATTTATTGGTAGTAATGTCGATGGGATTGGTGAATTTATAACTCATGGTGTTGATGGGATATTAGTTGAGCGCGAGAATATTAAAGAACTGTCTGATTCTGTTTTAAATATGGTAAATAATATAGAAAGAACTAAAAAATTAGGTCTGAACTTATACAAAAAAGTAATAAATAATTATCTTGCTGAGGGGGGTATTAAACAATATCAAGAAGTGTATGAAAATTTATTGTTGAAATAAAATATTTTTAATTTTGGATAGGAAACCTTGAAAAATATCAAAGAGAAAACGATGAAAATACTTATTACCGGTTCTTCTGGTACATTAGCTAATTCTGTGTTTACAACCAAAAATCTTAATAGATATAAACTATTTGGTGTTGATAAAAAAGAATCTAACAACACACAATATTTAGTTGACATCTCAAATTTTGTACAACTACGTAAAATATTTACAGAAATCCATCCCAAAATTATTTTTCATTTTGCTTCAGAAACAAATGTGGACCTTTGCGAAACTGACAAACTAAATGCGATATTAAATAATTTTGTTACTACTAAAAATTTAGTTGATATTATAAAAACACTTAATATACCAATAGTGTTTACTAGCACAGCAAGTATTTTTGATGGCAAGAAGAACTTTCCTTATAAAGAAGAAGATAAACCTTCGCCATGTAATTTTTATGCACTAACCAAACATCTATCTGAAGAATATATAAAAACGAATCTTAGTAAATACTTTATATTCAGGTTTGGATGGTTAGTGGGAAACCCTAAGATAGATCAGAAATTTTTTGGAAAGATTAAGCTTAAATTGAAAGATAATGGAAGTAAATTATTCGGCGTTAATGATCAATTTGGTTCATTGACATTTGCTGATGAATTTTCTGATTTATTATTTAAAATTATAAACACTAACTATTTTGGCACTTATCACTTTGCTTCTGAAGGAAATACATCCCGATATCAGATAATCTCGGAAATTCTTAAATATAAATCGCTAAGTAAATCTGTATCTTTGGAAAATAAAGAGTTAAAGTATTTTAATTTGACTGCCCAAAGACCTCAGAATGAAATTTTAGACATTCAAAAAGTTAAAGATCTCGGAATCCACAAAATAAAAAATTGGAAAGATGACTTGAAGAATTATTTGGAGAAATATGACTTTTAATTATTCCAATAACAAAACATACAACATATTAGGGGTAAATATTTCATTTCTTAATTATGATGAAGTTATAAACTTACTATTTGACTCTCCATTAAGGACATTTACGTGTGTTAATCAATATTATTTAAATTTGGCCGTTGAAGATTCTCAATATGGAAACAACCTAAAATATTTCGATGTAATTCATCCCGATGGAGTGGGAATAAATGTTGCGAGAAAATTTTTATATAAAGATAATTATGAGGTAAGTCGGATTAATGGTTCCGATTTATATTATAAATTAATTGAAAGGACTCTGTTAGAAAAGAAAAATATATTTTTTCTTGGTGATTCTCCAAAAGTAATTAAAAATGCATATAGAGAAATAAAAAAATTATACCCTGAAATTAATATTAGTGGTTATCATGATGGTTACTTTGATATTGATGATGAAAGTATTGTTGAAATTATAAATTCAACTAACAGTTATTTATTATTTGTAGGGTTAGGAGTAAAAAGGCAGGAATATTGGACAATGAAATGGCACGATAAATTAAATGTTGAAAAGATTATTAATATCGGTGGAGGATTTAGAGTGATTTCTAAAGATCGCTCAAGAGGCCCATTATTTGTGCAAAAATTAGGGCTAGAATGGTTAGTTCGCTTAATTCAAGAACCTAATAAAAATTGGAAAAGATATTTGATAGGGATCCCATTGTTTTTATTTCGAGTAATAAGATCAAAATATTCTAACGACAAATAGTATGAAATATTTTCTTTTTGTGTTGCTTGGTTTTGTTATTTGCTTGGACAGCCTGCATGGTCAGCAAAGACATATTACAAAGGTTCAAGACAATTCCTTTGTTGTAACAATTGATTCGAGTTCTTACAACTTTACTGATACTACAAAAGGGAAATTTATTTTACGCGATTATTATAATTTTGCTGACCCTTCTTCACCCGGCACTTATAAACTACCATACAAAGACATAATTCTTGCTATTCCACCTTATTCACATCCTAATATACGAGTCGTAAATAAACAGGAAACTATTTTGAACGATTATGTCCCAGCTACTAATCCTCGCTCTTCTTTGACTAATGATTCCACCATTACTCTAAAAAATATCGGTTATAAAAATATAGAGAATTATAAGCCTCGAAACATTGTACAAGTAGAAGGCTATTTTTGGTTTAGAGATTTCTATTGTGTTCATCTCAGAATAAACAATTTTTACTTCGATCAAAATAACTCCAGCATCGTGGAATATAAGAACCTTCAATTATCATTGGATTTTTCTCAACCTTTATCTTCATCTTCTCCTATAAAAGTCCGTTCACAATATGACAATCAACTGAAGAATTTAATTTATGATGCCGATATTGCAGAACAATTCAGAGCTAATCCAAAGCTAATTATGGATGACTCAACAGATAATTGGATAAATTATAATTCAATTTATGTTAAGCTTGGTGTCGTAAATGACGGTTTGTTTAGGATTTATAAATCTGATCTCACTAATCTTGGTGTGGATGTGTCAGTGATAAATCCTAAAACATTTCAGCTCTTTTTATATGGAAAGGAAATACCGGTTTTTGTTAAAGATGAAAATAGTGGAGTTTTTTCAGACAGCGATTATATAGAATTCTTCGGTACAAAAAATTACCCTTCAATTTCATATAGAACCATAAATTCTCCTAACCAGAACTACAACGAATATCTTAATCGCTATACGGACACATCAAATTATTTTTTAACATGGGGGAATCAAAACGGTGTACGTTCAAGTATTGACTCAACTTTCATAACTTCAATAAGTGATACACTTAAATATTGTACTCAATTATTGCACAATGAAAAAAATCTAATGGCTCAAAATTTATATGATGATGAAGTTGAAAATCAATCACCTGGCTGGGTGAGAAATAGATCATGGTATTGGGCATGGTTTTTTGTCGGACAAACCTCCTATTCATTCCAGGTTCCAAATTTATATCCAAATGAACCTGCTAATTTTTATTTTAAATTAGTCAGTGCCGGCTCAAGTGTTTCTACAAATTCACATAATATTACTCTCTCTGTTAATAATGCCACTTTAGATTCGGAAGTCGTAAACAGATATCAACAAGTGCTTCTTCGAGGTACTTTAAATTCCAACAATTTATTACCAGGAACAAATCAACTTTCTCTTATGAATTATGATAATGGAACTTCACCCAATTATCTTGCTATAGATTGGTATGATATTGAATATCCAGCCTATTTAACTATGCAAAATGATTCTCTTTATTTTAAAGTCAGTGATAACGTCACAAGAAAGGTGAGAGTAATTCAAATAAATAATGTCTCCGATCCTGATTTAATCATTTACAAGGTAAAACCGGAGTTTACAAGAAAACTTAATTTTGTTGTATCGTCAGGCAATTTATTTTTCACCGATACGGTTGGGGCAGGAGATACTTATGAAGTCATTTCACCTTCAAAAATTCTGAGACCTGTTTTTTATTATAAGAAAAAATTTGTTGATCTAAGAAATTCTAATAACCAGGCTGATTACATAGCAATAACCCATCCTGACTTCTTACAAGCAGCAAGCAATTACGTGCAAAAAATATCTTCAATGTATTCTGTAAATGCAAAATTAATTAACGTGCAGGATATCTATGATGAATTTGGATACGGATTTCCAACGCCGGAATCAATCAAGTTTTTCCTTGAGTCTGCTTTCCAATACTGGCAGAGTCCCAAGCCTTCGTATCTTACAATCATTGGAGATGCTGATTATGATTATAAGCATTATTTGTTTATAAACAATGGAACAATTGGAGGAGGAAATTATGTGCCTTCCTATGGTGACCCGGTTAGTGATATTTGGTATGCTGTTTGGGGTGATAGTTCTATTGCAATTCCTCAAATGATGGTTGGAAGAATCCCAATAAATAATTCTTCAGATCTGAATTATTATTTAAATAAAGTTGTCAATAACTATAATTCACCATACGATGAATTCAATAAAAGGTATTTACTTTTTTCCGGGGGTGACGCTACCAGTCAATCAGAAATTGATCAACTTAAAACAGTTAATGATTCCATAATAACCGAGCTATTGGAGCCTAAACCAATAGCTGGAGAATATTCTCATTTTTATAAAACAATTAACCCTTCTACAAACTTTGGTCCCTATACTCCCGGTCAGGTACAGTCTGCAATTTCAACCGGCGGAGTATTCATCTCATATATAGGGCATAGCGGTACTGCTACCTGGGATAATAGCATTAACGAAACAACCCAGCTTGAAAACAATGTAGGTAAAAATTCATTGATGACTGATTTTGGTTGTTCAACAAATAAATTTGCAGAACCTGACATTGTCTGTTTTGGTGAAAGATTTCTTTTAAGCAATACTGGGCAAGCTATAGCTTATCTCGGCAATTCGTCTCTTGGTTTTACAAATACTGCTACAACAGTACCAATTTTATTCTATCGTTCTCTATTAATGGATACATTACATCAAGTTGGAGCAGCTCATTTAAATGCGAAAATCCAGATGTTTGATCTTTACGGAGGTTCGGAAGTATTTAATGATTTTTCATATACTAATTCACTACTTGGCGATCCTGTCATCGGAATAAAAATTCCAAATAAACCAAGCTTAGAAATAGGTCAAGATGATATTAATTTTCAGGACAATTCAATTACTGAAAATGATGATTCAACTTTAATGAAATTCGTCGTGCATAATTTTGGATTAGCAATGAATGATAGTCTTCAGGTAAAAATAATTCATTCATTACCGGACAAATCAGTAGAAATAAAAAACTTAACTATCCGGTTACCCGATATTTCAGATACGTTAAGTGTCTGGCTAAATGTTAAATCTATGCCGGGTACTCATTCTGTACAAATTATTATTGATCCCAATGATTATGTGGATGAGATTTATAAAACTGATAATACTGCGCAGACTACTTTCTATGTAGCATCTGAAAGCCTTAAAGATTTGATAGCAAATAAGGTCGAGAATTCAGCTCTTAATTTTATTGATGTTCTTAGTCCTACTTTGAATAAGTCGATAAATTTCAACATCATCATTCAAACATCTCTCGAAGCAAACTTTCAAACATATAACCAGTTCTCGGATTCTGCGCAACCCTTTATTACACATATAAGTCTTTCTAATCTTACTCCCGGAAATAGATATTGGATACGTTATAAAATAGATGATCAGAATTCCTTATTTTCACAGCCTAAATCATTTCTGAATTCAGGCAATTATAAATTTTACCTTGCTGATTCAACATCCTTTGAAAACCAGGCTAATAATAATGTAAGTTTTTCAACTGGTAATCTTCATCTATCACAAGATTCGATAAAAATTTCAGCTATATCTGAAGGTTATTATTCCGGCGCAAGCTGCTCAATTTTGATAAATGGAAATAATATTTTATCTAACACATATTTTGCAGGGATGGGAATAGCTGTTCTCGATCAGAATACTTTTGCTATTGATACAACTGCTTGGTATAATCTTTTTAATCAACCTGCGAACATGCAGCAATTAGTGAACCTTATTAATTCAATACCTATTGGTAAGATTGTAGTAATGGGTGTAGCTGATGATGCAGCAAATAATATAACGGCCGCTTTGAAGACAGCAATCAAAACTATAGGCAGCGCTTTGATCGATTCATTAAATTTTAGAGGTTCGTGGGCAATTATAGGGCAGAAGGGTGCTGCAAAAGGTTCAGTTCCGGAAGGAATTGAAGGACCATACAACGGGTTAGTGTCAATTGATTCAATTTTTTCAGTACCTGCAGTTGCCGGGCGAATGATTACTAATAATATCGGGCCAGCATCTAAATGGCAATCAATGCAGGTTAACCAAAATATTTCTTCAGATGGATCGATAAAATTCAGACCTATTGGAATAAAGGCAGACGGTTCTTCTGATACATTAAATTATCTGACTGTAATTAATAATTCCGCGGATTTAAGTTTTATTGACTCCAGAAAATATCCTAATCTAAAATTGGATGCAGAAATGCATGCTTCCTCTTCCGGCATTTCTCCGACGATAAAATTAATTGGAGTTAATTATACCGGATTGGCTGAGCTTGGCACAAATTACCAGGTTGTTTCTATCTCAAGTGATTCTGTTCTTGTTGGTACAAATGAAGCTTTGCAATTCTATGTCTACAATGTTGGAGAAGTTCCCGCAGATAGTTTCAATGTTCTAGTTAATGTGGTTAATCAGGATAATTCACAAAATAAGATTTATGAAACTCTGGTTGATA
Source organism: Bacteroidota bacterium (assembly GCA_021778375.1). GTDB lineage: Bacteria > Bacteroidota > Ignavibacteria > Ignavibacteriales > Ignavibacteriaceae > FEN-1297. The sequence goes on along the minus strand of JAJYCM010000004.1, from coordinate 13,927 downwards.
GTCTTAATCCCGGAAGTAGGAGGCTCATCAATCTAAATTATACACCCATGAATGCCGGTGATAAAAGTTTTTATATTACCATTGACCCTGATAATAAAATCCCTGAACTATATAAGGATAATAATATATTTTCAATTCCATTTTTCGTTAAAAGCGATACTTCTACTCCCTCTCTAAAAATAACATTTGACGGAAACGATATAATGGATGGTGATTATATTTCAAATCATCCTAAAATAAAAATTGCTCTGTATGATCCTTCGAATCTTTCTATTACCGATACTTCTGCCGTTAGTATTTTCCTAAATGGAAATCCGGTTTACTATTCAAACAATATTTCCACTTTAATGTATCAATATAATTCCTCCAATCCGAAATTTACCGCTTCTTATACTCCAACTTTAGCGGATGGAAATTATACTCTTACGGTGATGGGGAAAAATGCTTTAGGCAGAAGCGTCGATTCAGCAGGAATTTCTAGAAACTTTGTTGTATCAAGCAAGTTTAATATTCAGGAGGTTTATAATTATCCTAATCCATTTAGCGGCGGCACTTATTTTACATTTAAATTGCCGCAGATGCCCGACGAATTAGATATTTTTATCTACACCGTCGCAGGCAGATTGATAAAAAAAATAAAAGTCTATTCATCACAATTGAACTATGATTTCAATAAGATTTATTGGGACGGAAGGGACGAGGACGGGGACTTGCTTGCAAATGGAGTATACTTCTATAAGGTGATAATTAAAAGGGCTGGTGCTACAAGTAACGTAATCCAAAAATTAGCAATTGTTCGTTAATGTCAATTGAAAATATTTTACTATATTCGTAATAAATATTATAAAGGATATTACATGAAAAAATACTTTCTTTTTGCTCTTTTATTTGTTCTTATTAAACCTGTATACTCTCAAGAGCCCTTTTATCCAAAACCCGGAAGCGGTTATTTCGACGGCGGCTTGGGCTTAAACTGGATAGATGGCGAACTCTATTATTCTTTTCATATTCGCCCCGAGATTGCGTTAGGTAATTGGGGGATGGGTTTAGACTTAAATTTTGATATAAATAAAAATGGAAATATTCGTAAAGAAAATTTTAATGAGTTATCAGATTATTTAAGTATTATTCGATATATAAGGTATGGAGAAAAACATGACCCTGTCTACATAAAACTAGGCGCACTTGATTATTATAATCTTGGGTATGGCAACATCATGTATCAGTACAATAATAGTCCAAGCATAGACTCAAGAAAGATTGGATTGGTAACTGATATAGATTTCGGCAGCTTCGGTTTTGAGTCGATATACAGTACTTTTGCGGAAGCAGGCGTTACTGCAGTAAGAGCATATGTAAGACCGCTAAGGTATACAAATTTAGCCGACGTCCCGGTAATTGGTAATTTGGTAGTAGGCGGATCTTACGCTGTTGATTTTAATAAGTATTCAGGAATAGTTTATGTCCCGGATTATAGTAAAGCCACGCCAGTCCCACCACGTCCCACATTAAATGCTTTGAAACCGGAAGATAAAGGCAGGATGCAAATAGTCGGAGTAGATTTGGGTTTGCCGATTATTAACACAAGTATGTTCAACCTGCAGTTGTATACGGATTATACGAAAATTATTAATTACGGCAGCGGCGTCGCAACAGGAATCATGCTTGATTTGAATGGTTTGGGAATTCTAAATGCTTCGGCAAGGCTTGAAAGGCGATTTAACCAGGCTCAATATATTCCTTCGTATTTCAATTCGATGTATGAAATTCAAAGGTACCAATTTGACACTGCCAATAGTACTTTTTCAAGCAAAGCTAATTTATTGAGCTCAATGACTAATACTGATAATGGGTATTTTGGCGAATTGGACTTACATTTTCTTGGATTACTTGACGTAATCGGAAGCTATGAACACCTCGATAAAACCCCTAACAGCGGGATTCTTCATTTATATGCAAACGTTTCAACTGAAGGAATGCCGGTGGTAGTCAGGGGCGGTTATGATAAAATTAATATTGGCTCAGAATCTCAGATTCTAAAGGTTGATAACAATTCTTTCATGTATTTTGAATTTGGATACAAACCACTTCCATATCTGCTAGTTTCGATGCTTTACAAATGGACTTTTACACCGATAAGGGATTCAAATAATAATATAATAGATTATCAGCCCCAAAAGAGAATTGAACCTAGAGTTTCCTTTATTTACCCACTTAACTTCTAATAGCAATAAGATTTAGGAAGCCCAATGTAACCCCGGGCTTCCTTTCTCATTAACAATTTCTTAACATAAGCGTAACTATTCATTAACACACAGAATTTCTTTTATACCTAATATTGTCACATCAATTTTAGCTAAAAGTTTCAATCAAATATTTATTAACAAATCAAAGTAAAACACTATGAAAAAACTATCATTACTACTCTTATCCTTTTTGGTTTTTGCCGGCCTTGTTAATGCACAAGATAAAGGGCCAAAGTTCAGCGGGCTAATGTTCGGGGATTACTATTATATTACTTCTTATCATGATGCTACTCAAACTAATTTGCAGGCATTTGAATTTAGAAGAATTTATTTAACCGCAGATTATACTATTTCAAATGACATGTGGGCAAGATTTCGTTTAGAATCAGATCCTACAGCTTCAAATCTCGGCAACGGGAAATTATCGACAATGGTTAAAGATGCTTTCTTAGATTGGAAAAATGCAGTCGGAAACGGCGATCTTGCCATAGGTCTTCAAGGTACCTGGAATATCAACATGGCTGAAGGTATTTTCGGTTACCGCCCGCTTGAAAAAACCATTCAAGATTTACATGGCATCAGCGCTTCAAGAGATCTTGGTATTTCTCTAACGCAAAAATTTTCAGATGCTTTTTCTGCCGGTCTTTTGCTAGGGAACAACACCGGCAACGGAGATTCCTTTTTACCTGGTCAAACTACTAATACAGGACAAGCAAGATATAAGTCCGGTTATCTTTTCTTGCAATTTATTCCAACTTCAGGGTTTACAATTTTACTTGACGGTCAATATTCAGGCGCGCCTGCTTCAAAATATGCTAAGACCGGTGATGTAATTATTAATTATGCAACCAAGGAGTTTAGTCTCGGCGCGCAAGGTTTTGTTAACGCAATTGACCACGGTGAAGCAGACGGTTCAACTTTACAAAGAAATGGCATTAGCCTAAATGGATGGGTTGGTCTTTCGGATAATATTCGATTTGTTGCAAGATATGACAGCTACACACCTGACGCAAATACTAAAAACACAACTATTGCAAACAGCACGCAGAATTTAATAATGGGCGCTCTTGACTTCGCAGTGAGAAAAAACGTTCATATTATGCCGAATATTGAGTATACTTCATACGGTCTTTCCGGTTCAAAGGCAGATGTTTTGCTTAGAGCAACTTTCTTTTTCAGTTTCTAAATTTGATTTAAAATTATTTCACAAATTATTTATATTTACATAAGGAGTTATAAAATGAAGTTCAAAATTCTTTCACTTGTAATAATGATAGCAGCAGTTTTTTCTGTTTCATCATTTGCGCAGGTTAAATTAACCGGAGCCGGTTCAACTTTTGATTATCCGATTTTTTCAAAATGGTTCGATCTTTATTACAAAATGACCGGAGTCCAAATCAATTATTCTTCTATCGGTAGCGGCGGTGGAATTCAGCAGATTACTGAAGGTACCGTCGATTTTGGAGCTTCGGATGCACCTTTAACACCGGATCAAATGAATACTTTTAGATCCAAAAGGGGAACCGAAATTATACATTTGCCTATTATCATGGGTGGCGTAGCAGTTACTTATAATCTTCCTTCAGTGGGACAAGGCTTAAAGCTCGATGGTGAAACTTTAGCGGATATTTATCTTGGAAAAATTTACAAATGGAATGATCCCCGAATTGTAAAATTAAACCCAGGGAAAAATCTTCCTAACAAAGCAATCCTTGTTACACACCGCTCTGAAGGCAGCGGTACAACTTTTATCTATACAAGTTATCTTTCAAAAGTTAGTCCTGAATGGGCAAAGAAAGTAGGCAATAGCACTTCAGTTGACTGGCCTGTCGGTCTTGGCGGCAAAGGAAGTGAAGGAGTTTCCGGTTTAATATCTCAAACACAGGGTGCTATAGGTTACGTTGAATTAGCATATGCAGTTCAAAATAAATTGCCTTATGCAATTATGAAGAATAAAGACGGAAATTTTATTGCGCCTAATTTTAATACAGTTACCGAAGCTGCTGCAGGCGCAGTAAAAAATATGCCTAAAGACCTTCGCGCGGTTATTACTAATGCCGATGGTAAAAACGCATATCCGATTTCAGGTTTTTCCTGGATCGTAGTGCCGAAAGATATTAAAGATTATTCAAGAGCCGCTGCTTTAGTTAAGTTTTTAAGATGGGGGATCACAAAAGGACAGGCTTATGCGCAAGGACTTTATTATTCGCCTCTTCCTAAACAAGTTCAAAAGTTAGACCTTGAAAAGGTAAATTCAATAACAAGTAACGGAAAAAAGATTAGTGCTAAATAATTCAGCCGGGAATTTGAACGAAAGTGAATCGTTCGGAAAAATCCAAAATTTCTTTAAGAAGAACAAAAGAAAAGATACTTCTACTTTCTTGAATAAAATTTTGGGTAATAAAAACCTCGGTGATATGATTTTTGAAAGACTAACATTGCTTTTTGCAGTGTTAGTCTTTTTATTAGTAGTTTTTATGGGATGGGAAATGTATTCCCATTCTATTCTTTCTATCAAAAAATTTGGTTTTGGATTTTTATTTTCTTCAACTTGGGACCCATATCGGGAAATTTTCGGCGCTTTGCCTGTAATTTACGGTACATTAGTTTCTTCATTTCTGGCACTGTTAATTGCCGTTCCCCTTGGTCTCAGTGTTGCTATTTTTTTATCCGAGCTTGCGCCCGCATGGATTGAGAAGCCTCTTTCATTTTTAACGGAATTGTTAGCGGGGATTCCGAGTGTTATATATGGGCTTTGGGGAATTTTTGTCCTGGTACCCTGGCTTCGAGATACGATTGAGCCTTACCTTCAAAATGAATTCCCAAACTCCCCCTTCTTCCAAGGCGCTCCTTATGGATTTGGAATGCTCGCAGGAGCCATCATTCTTTCAATTATGGTTCTTCCGATCATTTCATCGATATCGCGGGATATTTTAAGGTCAGTACCCTATACTCAAAGAGAAGCTGCTTATGCTTTGGGCGCTACAAAATGGGAAGTTACTAAAATTGTATTAGGCAATGCTAAATCCGGTTTGGTTGGAGCTATCATGTTAGGACTCGGTAGAGCAATTGGTGAAACAATGGCGGTAACTATGGTTATCGGAAATCGTGCGCAAATTTCTGCATCACTTTTAGACCCTTCCTACACTATGGCTAGCGCTGTTGCTAACGAATTTACTGAAGCTTCATCAGACATGTACTTAAACGCCTTAATCGAACTTGCCCTTGTCCTTTTTATAATTTCAATTATTATTAATATCCTGGCACATCTTCTTGTATGGAGTTCGGAGCGAAAATGGAAATAAAATCATACAAGGGAAAATTTACTTTTATTAGAAGAAGAACAACTAACGTTGTTATGCTCTCGGTTTCTTTTTTGGCTGCAATAATTACTATCGCACCCTTAATCTTAATTTTCTATTATACAATATCAAAGGGGATAGCAAACTTAAACATTAATTTCTTTACAAAGCTTCCGACGCCAGTTGGAGAATCCGGCGGAGGAATGGTTAATGCAATTATTGGGACACTAATTTTAATTGCAATCGGCGGGGGTATAGGAATCCCGGTAGGAATTTTAAGCGGCGTTTATCTGTCAGAATTTGGGAAAAATAAATTTGGCGCAATCGTTCGTTTTTTTGCCGATGTTCTAAGCGGAATTCCTTCCATCGTTGTTGGTGTAGTTGCGTATACTCTTGTAGTTATTCCGATGAGGCATTTTTCAGCGCTCGCCGGCGGAATTGCATTAGCCATATTAATGATTCCGACGATTACTCGTACAACTGAAGAGATGATTAAGCTTGTCCCACAGTCGTATAGGGAAGCAGGACTCGCCTTAGGAATTCCTAAATGGAAAATAACTGTATTGATAGTCCTCAAGACTGCGTGGAAAGGAATTGCAACTGGAATACTTCTCGGGCTTTCAAGAGCTGCTGGTGAAACTGCTCCTCTTTTATTTACTTCGCTGGGGAATAGATTTTGGTCAACGAATATTTTCCAACCGATAGCTTCTCTTACAGTTTATATTTATCAGTATGCTTCTTCTCCGTTTAAGGATTGGAATGACCAGGCATGGACCGCAGCGCTTGTGTTAATAATCCTTATTTCTCTTTTAAGTCTAGTTTTCAGAATTATTACAAGATCAAAATATAGAACATAAATTAAATGGTATTTAACGCTCAGACAAATAACGAAATAACGTCAAAGGCTACTCATCATAAGCATGATGCAATAAAGATTTCGGTGAAAGACCTTTCTGCTTATTTTGGAAAGACGAAGGTTCTTAAAAATATTTCTATGACGATTCTAGAAAAAAGGGTTCTTGCCATTATTGGCCCATCAGGCTGCGGTAAATCAACTTTTTTACGAAGCCTAAACCGAATGCATGAGGTCGTTGGGGGAACAATAACCGGCAGTATTATATTTGACGGTGAGGATATTATGAAACAAGATCCCGTATATTTGAGAAGAAAAATCGGTATGGTTTTTCAAAAGCCAAACCCATTTCCTACAATGTCAATTTTCAATAATGTTATAGCTGGATTAAAATTAAACGGTTTTCATAATAAAAAAGCGCTTGCTGAAATTGTAGAAAAAAGCTTAATACAGGCCGCTCTTTGGGATGAAGTAAAAGATATATTGCACAAATCGGGCGCAGACATCTCCGGGGGACAGCAGCAACGCTTATGTATTGCGCGAACAATTGCAATAAATCCCGAAGTAATTTTAATGGATGAGCCTGCAAGCGCGCTTGATCCTCTTTCTACTACAAAAATTGAAGAGCTTATTTTTGAATTGAAAAAAGATTATACAATAGTTATTGTTACTCACAATATGCAGCAAGCGGCTCGAGTAAGTGACTTTACAACATTTTTCTATATGGGTGAGTTAATCGAATATTCAGAGACCAAAAAAATGTTCGTCGCTCCCGCTAAAAAACAAACTGAAGACTATATTACAGGCAGGTTTGGCTAAAATATTTACAATACTCGTGAACTTACAATTGAACTTATTCTTTCGAGTTTAAGTCCAAGTTTAAGTGTAAGGATAAGATTTTTAAGTTAAGGGATATCAGGATAAAGATGGAAAGACATTTTGAAAAAGAGCTTGAAGAACTAAAAACTACCATCAACAAAATGGCATCGATTGTTGACGATCAAGTTGAAAATAGTTTTAAAGATATGGAAGACTACGGAGTCAGACTGTTTAAGGAAATCAAACAAAGAGATAGGGAAGTAGATGCTTACGATAATCTAATTATGGCTCAATGTGAAAACTTGCTTGCACTATATCAACCAGTTGCTACCGATCTTCGTTTTATATTGACGGCAATTAAAATTGACAGCCAGCTTGAGCGCTGCGGTGATATTGCCGTTAACATAGCCCAGCGTGTTAAAAAAACTGAAAACTTTCGGGATATAATAGTCCAAACAGATCTTCCGGATATGGCTAGAATTACTCGTGAAATGGTTAAGGATGCTATTACTTCATTTATAAACTGCGATAGCGAATTAGCAAAAACAATCTGGGAAAAAGACGATATTGTTGATGATTATAATAAAAAAATATTTAAACAGCTTGTAGAAAAAATTCAATCCAACCCTGAGATTACTGAAGCCTGTGCGCATTTAATAGTGCTTTCCCGTCAGATTGAACGCCTTGCAGACCATGCTACTAATATTTCCGAGGATGTTATTTTTTTAGTTGAAGCAGAAATTATAGCACACAAAAAAAAACTTAGCGGATATCAATTACCTGAATAAAACTTATGTTTCTAATTGATTGAGATTATAACATTGCACAATAATTTATTATTGTATAAAAAAACGGCGGGGCGATTCAGTAGTAGCAATAATCATCAACAAAGAATATCTAAGAGCCACAGAGTGGCGACACAGAACTTATCCTGTTTAAGATTTCCCTATTTTATCGATTGCTGCTCTAATCCTCTTAATGGTTTCATCTTTGCCAAGGATAAATAGAATATCAAATACACCGGGGCCTGCGCTCATGCCTGATACAGCTAATCGCAATGGATGAATTAATTTCCCTTTTCCGATATTTAATTCCTCAGCAACTTTCGCCAAAGCATTTTCGTAATCTTCCTTTAACGGATTTGTAAGAGAGGTAAAAGCATCGTGTAATTTATTGAGTTGCCCAGGAGTTTCTGATTTCCAGTTTTTCTCTATCGCAGCTTGCTCATAAGTTCGGGGAGCCTCAAAGAAAAAGAAACTTTTAGTGAAATACTCATTTACAAAAGAAACCCGTTCTTTCATTACTGAAATAATTTTTAATAAATAATCGTCACTAAAATTCTGATAGTCGATATTTAATTTTTTACCTTCCTCTTTGATCATTTGCAAAATGTCAGTGTTCGGTTTTTTGCGGAGATGCTCTGCATTAAGCCAATTTAGTTTTTCTAAATCAAAAACAGCACCTGATTTATTTACCCTTTCGAGTGAAAAATTTTCTATAAGTTCATTCATGTAATAAAATTCTTTATCGTCTCCGGCGTTCCATCCAAGTAAAGCAACAAAATTAATTAGTGCTTCTTTCAAAAATCCTTTTATTCGATAATCTTCAACTGCAACATCGCCCTGACGTTTACTTAGTTTAGAGCGGTCTGGGTTGAGTAATAACGGGAGATGTGCAAAAACCGGTTTTTCCCATGCAAAGAAATCGTAAAGAAGAACATGTTTCGGTGTAGATGAAAGCCACTCCTCACCTCGAATAACATGCGTTATTTTCATCAAATAATCGTCTACCACATTGGCAAGATGATATGTCGGATAGCCGTCACTTTTAATCAAAACTTGGTCATCAACATTACTGCTATTGAACTCTACCTGCCCTCGAACGACATCATTAAAGATTATTTTTTTATTGGCTTCTACATTTAATCGTACCACGTGGGGTACACCTTTTGAGAGATTTTCTTCGATTTCTTCTTTACTTAAATGCAGGCAATGCTTATCATATTTTGCCTGGGGAAGTTTTTGACGCTGTTGTTCTTCGCGCAGTTTTTCAAGCCGTTCGGTTGTACAGAAGCAATAATATGCTTTGCCGTTTGCAATAAGATCTGCTGCATATTTCTTGTAAAGGTCAAGCCTCTGAGATTGCATGTACGGACCAAATTGACCGCCGATATTTGGTCCTTCGTCGTATTCAAGTCCGCCCCATTTCAATGATTTAATCAAATTTTCAACGGCTCCTTCAATATACCGGTTCCGGTCAGTATCTTCAATTCTAAGAACAAATTTTCCGTCGTTATGTTTTGCAAACAGGTAGTTATACAATGCCGTGCGAAGTCCACCTATATGCAAATAGCCAGTGGGACTCGGGGCAAATCTGACTCTTGGTTTTTCGCTAATCATAAGAAACTCAAATTGAGATAAAAATTAATAATACATCAAGGAATTTATATGGTGTGATTTATTTAGTAAAAACTTGAGTATAAGATTAAAAAATTAAACAGCATTAACTTTGTTAAAGGTATAATATTTAACTTTCTCTATAAATTCCTGGCTATCAATTGGTTTAGGGATATAATCCGTTGCTCCCGATTCTAAGCATTTTTCCCTGTCACCTTTCATAGCAAAAGCAGTTAAAGCAATGATGGGTATTTCTTTATATTCTTTCATCTGCCGTATTTTTTCAGTAGCTTCAAAACCATTCATCACCGGCATCTGCATATCCATAAGTATCAGATTAAATTTTTGCTTTTGCACAGCTTCAACTGCTTCTGCACCGTTTTCTACAACCACGATAGATTCAAAATTGTTTTTCTTAAGTAGTCTGGTAACAATAATCTGAGAATGTTTGTAATCTTCAACTAAAAGAATTTTGATAGGATCCTTTTTGCTTGCAATTTCTTCAGGTGTAGGTGGTTCATCAAAGCGGTTAATCATCTGATTTATAGTATCGGAAAGCTGCTCAATATTTGTACTGCTTTTCTTAAGTAGATCGGAAAACATTCCGTCAATTTTTTTAATATCCTCCTGGTAATTTTCTTTACCAGTATAAATTACAATAGGCAGATTTGAAAATTTTGGCTTAGATTTAATTTGTTTTATCAGGTCGAAGCCGTTAATCTCAGGCATATCAAGGTCTATGATGGCAAGATCAAGGTTTATTGCTTCAATCATATTCATCACGCGGGAAGAATGTGACTCTGCAATTGCATTAAATCCGGCTTGTTCAATAGCTTCTTTTATCAAACTTAAAGTTGGGACATCATCATCAACAATTAAAATATTGGAATCTTTTTTAAGTCTGTAACTTGTTAAAACTTCGATGAGAAACTTATATTGAATCGGCTTTACAAAATATTCGACTGCTCCCATCAAAAAAGCCTTCTGCTGTTCAGCTTCAACCGAGCACACTATAACCGGAGTATTTTTTGCGTTCTTATGTTCCCGGATTCTTTTAAGCAATTCAAAACCGTTAGCATCCGGTAAAATAATATCCATTAGTACGGCAAGGAAAATTTCTTTGTCAATTATTTTTAGAGCTTGCTCCGCTGAGTTAACGATTGTTGGTTCATATCCCCATTTATTTAAATAGTTACTTAAAAGCTTTGAGGTGGCATAATCATCTTCCACAACCAAAACTTTATTTTTCTTACCGGGTTTAGGTAAAGTACTTATTTGTGCTTCAATAGTTGAAATATTTTCGGAGTTGATGCTAAAGCTGTATGTAGTTCCTTTTCCCAAGGAACTTGTTACCTCTATCTCGCCATTTAAAAGTTCAATATATCTTTTTGCAAGCAAAAGGCTTAATCCTGTCGTGTTGCCTATCTTAGGATTTCCAAGTTCGAAAAGCGAAAAAGGTTTGAAAATGTCTTTCAGTTTATTAGCTGAAATGCCCGAGCTTGTATCGCTGATTTTAAAGTTTACTTTCTTTAGGCCTCCAGCAGAAACTGAAATAGATATCTTTCCTTTCTCTGTTAATCTCAAGGCGTAAGTTATAATATTTGAAAAAATAAACCGAAGTTTTTGCACGTCGAGTCTCATTGTCTCCGGCAAGGTTTTATCTATGTTTACAATAAACTCAATTTTATTTTTATTGATTTTCTCGTTGAATATTTTAATGACTTCATCAACAAAAGCTTTAATATTAGTGTTGGATAAAGCAAGTATGCATGTGCCGGTATCAACTTTTGCGAGGTCTATTAAATCATTTATGACGGCAAGAAGGTTGAAGGCGCTTTCTTTTAGAGTGGATACATATTCGGTTTGAGTCGGAGTTAATTTATCTTCATATAAAAGCGAAGCAAATCCCATGATGCTGTTGGTTGGGGTTCTAAGCTCCTGGGCAATTTCAGAAATAAGTTCGGCAGTTGAAACAGTAGCGGACTTATCATTGTCAGACCAAAGATTAATAATTCTTGAAAGAGCATTAGCAACTGCCTCAAAATTTTCTTTATCCTCGGGGGTAAAGGCTGTTTTTTTAGCTAGTTTTAACAAAGCTACATTCTTAACAGAAGATTTTATGATCAAGCAAGATTCGTAAATGACATATTCCGATATCTGGATTTCACAATTATTCTGAGTATTTAACGAAATGTTTTTATTCTGTTCCTTGAGAAGATTGCATGACTTACACTCGTAAACAGAATTTAAAGAATATGATTTTTTCACATCATTTGATTTACCCTTTAGAGTAAACTTATTTTGTTCCTCTAATTTAAATAAAGCAACAGCTTGTAATTCATACTCATCTACTAAAAATCTACATATCTCATTCGGCAAATCAGGTGAAGACGTGGCAGCAAGATTTAGCAGGTTGCTAATTTTGTTAAGAAGTTCGGTCTTAGAATTTTGCATTTGATTCCTAAAAAATTCTTGAGTGATGACTTTTAATACTCGCAAATATTATAATAGGTGCAAATATAAATATTTAGAATTGAAAATGACAATAACCTGCACTTATATGGGAACATAATAATTTTATAAATTTTCAGAAATTAAATAGGTTATAACAGAATATTTTTATATCTGCAAAGTAAATTGTACCTAAAATGTATAAATTTGGGGAGGGTATTTGAAGTAAAATATTTTTATTAAAGAGGATTCAATGGTTACAGATGCAAAAATTCTTATTGCTGAGGACGAAAATATAATTTCAATTGATATTAGTAGAACTCTTCAAAAATTGGGTTACATTGTTCTTGGTTCGTCAAGAAGCGGGATTGATATAATTAAAAAGTCCGAAGAACTAAAACCTGATTTGGTTCTTATGGACATTATTCTTCACGGCGATATGACCGGAATAGAAGCGGCAGAAATAATTATGAAAAACCTTGATATCCCAGTTGTTTACTTAACCGCCCTTGCGGATGATGAAACTCTTCATCGCGCAAAAATTACAGAGCCGTTTGGATATGTGCTAAAGCCGTTTGACGAGCGAACTCTGCATTCAGCAATCGAAATAGCTTTGTATAAACATAAAATAAGCCGTCAACTTAAAGAGCGTACGCTTGAATTAGAAGAAGAAAGGAATAAATCAAATGAACTTCTTCACAATATATTTCCTGCCGAAATTGTCAAGGAATTAAAGGAAAATGGCTTTATAATACCTCGTGAGTTTTCAAATGTTACTCTTCTCTTTACCGATTTTCAGGGCTTTACTTCGATGGTTTCTAAAATGCCGCCGCAGATTCTCGTTAACGAACTTAATGATATTTTCAAAAGTTTTGATACGATTTTGGAAAGCTACCGTCTTGAAAAGTTAAAAACTATGGGTGATTCATATATGGTTGCCTGCGGTTTGCCCAATGAAAATATAGATCATGCGAAAAATATAATTTGTGCCGCCCTTGAAATGCAAGGTTATCTAAACGAACGAAATAAAACTTCTGAATATAAATGGATAATGCGAGCCGGTGCCCATTCCGGAAATGTTGTAGCAGGAGTCGTTGGATTGAAAAAATTTACCTATGATGTTTGGGGAAACACGGTAAACATCGCAAACTTAATGGAGCGTTATAGCCTGCCGGGGATGCTTACAGTCACCGAAGCAACATTTAATCTAGTTAAAGAATCTTTCAATTTTAAATTTAAAGAAAAGATTGATGTTATCGGTAACGGTGAAATAAATACCTATTTTGCACTTGGAGCAAAGTAGATTTTAATACTTACTTAAAGTTTAAATTCAACCTGCAATCCAAATCTATTGTCAAGATTTCCGTATATCATCGAATAACCGCTGCTAAGGTTTTTTACGTTTGGCTTAAATGTTTCCGAATATTTTATCGAAAGATTTAAGTAATTATAAATTTCATATCTGCATATAAGATACCACCTGGAGCCTTCGCCTGTGTAAATGTTGCTAGAAAGAAAACCTGCCATATTATTTTCAAATTCATATACAGCAGCATTTATCGATGAAGCATTGAAGAACGATAAACGCGTAATTAAATTTAGCTGTCTAAACGGAGAATAATTCATTTCTTGACTAACCAGAAATCCGTCTTCCCGGTGATTAACTTTTGGCAGATTAAAATTATTATAACTAAAAACTCCCCTTAATTTTATTTGATTTGAAACCTGGTAGACAAGCTCAAATTTTGATAAATATTTTAATCCGGTTACAGAATATTTCTGGTTAAGAATATCTTGAGGAATATCCTTTTTCTCCCGGCGAATCCTAAATCGAAGATCAATTTGTTTGGTTAATCTTGA
>JAJYCM010000151.1 GCA_021778375.1 Bacteroidota bacterium | reverse complement strand
AATTACTAGAGGGAAAATTATTTCTTTTCTTAATCCCAAAGTTAAACCAGCCGAAACTAATCCTCAGTTCAAAATTGTTTCTTTAGATATAGAAACCGGATCGCAAAATAATTTGCTCTATTCAATTGCTTGCCACTTTACCTCAAATCAGGATGATAAAAAAATTGTATTTATGATCGGAGACTCTGCAAAAAAAACTCCGCTTTATTTAAAACTATTTTCTAATGAAAAAAGTCTCATTCTAAATTTTTTTGAATGGTTCAAAGAATGCGATCCTGATATTATAATTGGTTGGCATGTAATTGGTTTTGACTTAATGTTTCTTGAAAAGAAATTTCAGGAAAATGAAATTCCTTTTAACCTTGGAAGAGGTACGACAAAGGTCACATTAAAAAAAAGAAATTCAGGAGGATATTTTGCATATCTGCCAGGACGAATTGTTATAGATGGGCCACCTGCGTTACGCTCCGCTTTCTATTCTTTTGAGGATTTCAAACTCGATACTGTAGCTAAGGAATTGCTTGGTATAGGCAAAACTATAAAACCGGAGCAAAATAAGATTAAAGAAATTGAGCGACTTTTTAAAGAGGATAAGAAAAAGCTTGCCGAATATAATTTGCAAGACACTGTGCTTGTTACTGATATTTTCCAAAAGACAGGATTGATAGACCTTTCTGTAAAGCGCGCTAAGTTATCCGGTCTTTTAATTGATCATCTTGGAATGATGACGGCAGCATTTGATCATTTTTTCCTTCCAAATATGCATCGTGCCGGTTTTGTAGCTCCTAATGTTGAAGACATTGAAGAAACACAACACGCCGCAGGTGGTTATGTTATCGAACCAAAACCCGGTCTATATGATAATGTTATTGTCCTTGATTTTAAGAGTTTGTACCCATCAATTATTCAAACATTTAAAATTGATCCGCTATCACGATTATTATCAGATAATGACACTATCATTACTCCAACAGGGTTGAAATTTTCTTATACAAAACATTTCCTTCCAGGCTTTATCGAAACGCTTATGACAAAACGCGCTGAAGCAAAAAAAAATAATGATGCTCATCTATCTCAGGCAATAAAAATTTTAATGAATAGTTTTTATGGAGTAATGGGTTCTTATGGGTGCAGATTTTATCATCCGGATTTGCCGACAGCTATTACCGGCACAGGTCAATGGCTTTTGCTTGGAAGCAAAAGTTTTATCGAAAGTATTGGCTATGAAGTCCTTTACGGTGATACGGATTCTTTGTTCGTTAAACTGAATCATTGCGAAGGAATAAATGTTGAATCGCTGGGTAAAAGCCTGGCGCTCGATCTCAATAAGTATTGGTTTGCAACTTTACAGAAAGATTTCAAGGTCAAATCTTATCTTGAAGTTGAGTATGAAAAATATTATCGCAAATTTATTTTGACTCAAGCCCGGGGAAGTGAAAGCGGCGCTAAAAAGAGATATGCTGGCCTTCTTTCCGAAAATGGGAATGAAAAATTAGAATTTGTTGGAATGGAGTTTGTCCGCTCGGATTGGACCCGATTAGCAAAAGATTTTCAGGTAGAACTTTATAAAAAAATATTTAACGACGAGGAGATTATAGAATGGGTAAGAAAATTTGTTAATCAACTTTTAGAAGGTCTCTACAATGACAAACTTGTTTACCGGAAAAGGTTAAGAAAGGATGTTGACCAATATGTGAAAAATATTCCGCCGCAAGTAAAGGCAGCAAAGCTAATTGGTACAAGCAGCGGATATATTGAATATATAATTACAAAGCGCGGACCGGTTCCCATAGAACTCGATGTCAGTGACATAGATTATCAACATTATATTGAAAAGCAATTAAAACCAATTGCTGATTCAATACTAACTTTACTAGGACAATCCTTTGACCAAATTGTAAACTCAACTCAACTTAATATTTTTGATTAATCACTAACCCAATAGTTGTCTTATTTCCCACCATCCATAGATTTTGAAGGCCAAAAATTATTTGCCGGGTTTACATCAGGTAACTCTTGATCCGGATCAATTATTACGGAATCAATTTTACTTGTCGAATTATATTTGAAAGTTGATAATCCTGTACGTTCCCAAATCTCAACTGGCAATTTTATCCTGCCGGAGTTTCCGTTTGATTCTTTTACTTCAACTTCTACAGGCATTACCATTTCGTTCTTATTTTCAATTGTAATTAGACTGCCTTTTGACGGGTCATTGTCAACATATTTAACGCTGTCTACGGCTTGGTCAAGAGTCCATTTCTTTATGAACCATTCTTTCCAGAACCAATTCAAATTTTCACCTGCACCGTTATTCATTGCTCTAAAAAAGTCTAATGGCGAAGGATGTTTGTATGCCCAATTTTTGATATAATTTCTAAAAGCATAGTCAAATCTTTCCTTTCCCAAAACAAATTCTCTTAGCATTACAAGACCAAGTGCGGTTTTATAATATTCAAGCGTATGCACAAATCTACCGGGAATTGCGTCAGCATAAGTCAAGATTGGTTGAGAATCTTTGCTTAAAAGATAAGGAACAATTTCGCGGGCAGGGTTTCCGCCTTTAGGGGCATATTCTCCGTCGCGCTTTGGCGCAAATTCTCCATGGTTAAATTCGTCCGAGGCATAAATATCTATGAACGTGTTAAAGCCTTCATCCATCCAAGCATTCTCTCTTTCATTTGAGCCGACAATCATCGGAAACCAGTTATGTCCAAGTTCATGATTGGTAATCATCCAAAGAATTTTTCCGGTAGCCTTCCAATGGCAAAAAACAATTCCGGGATATTCCATACCGCCGACAGGTCCGGCAACGTTTATTGCCGTAGGATATGGATATTCAAACCAATCCTTTGAAAAAATTTCAATACTGTTTTTAGCAAATTCAGTTGAACGGCTCCATGCATCTAGACCACTGCTTTCTATTGGGTATACAGACATAGCTAATATTTTTTTGCCGCTCGGAAGATTTATCCTTGCTGCATCCCAAATAAAAGCTCTGGATGAAGCCCATGAAAAGTCACGCGTATTCTTCATTTTAAAGTGCCATGTTAACCTGCCTTTATCTACAGGGCGCGTACGAGGATCGTTAATCTCATTTGCTGTTCTAATAAAAACAGTTTTATCACTATTCCTGGCTTCTTTTAACCGTTTGATTTCTTCTTTAGTCAAGACATCCCCCGGATTTTGAAGTTCACCGGGGGCTACTACTATTTCATTCCAGGGAACATTTATGTAAACATCATAATTCCCGTAATCAAGATAGAACTCGCCAGATCCCAAGAAGGGAAGATTATTCCATCCTTTTATGTCATCATAGACAGCCATGCGAGGATACCACTGAGCAAGCTCAAATATTTTCCCGTTTTTAGTCTCTAAATAACCACAGCGTCCATAATTAGGCGGTGGAATTGGGAATGAATAATCTATGTCAATAATAATTTTATCACCGTCTGGCTTAACAGCTTCAGGTAATCTTATTTGCATCCTTGTGTCTGTAATTATATAGTCGGCTTTGAATTTTTTTCCGTGTAACTGAACTTCTACAGACTTAATATTGTCGCCGCCGAAAAACCTATCTGGAATATTTGAGGGAGCAGAAGATAATTCTCCGCGTGAATTTTTGCTTAATTGATTTTGATCTAGCTGCAGCCAAAGGAAATCCAACTTGTCCGGGCTGTTATTTGTATAGGTAATTTCTTCATTACCGGATAGCGAATTATCCTTTTCATCAAGTTGAGCATGAATTTTGTAATCTGCTCTATTTTGCCAATACTTTGGACCAGGTATACCGCTTCCGCTTCTATAAACAGTGCCGGGAGAGCTGTCGAATAAAGGATCGAAAACTTTCCTTGGGTCATAACCACCTTTCTCTTGAGCGAAAACCGAAGCTAATCCTGATAGGCAAAAAATAACGAGAAAATTAATGCAAGTCTTTTTGTTCATAATTTTACTTTCAAGTTTTGTTTAATATAAAACAAATTTATAAAAAAATTAAGTAAACTAAGACAAACTGCTAAAATTATTTGCCTTGCCAAAATGACTGTTTGCTAATTAATCTAAATACATAAATGAGTCCACTCTAAAATGATTTATAAATGATTAGTCTGAATGAATAAATGCAACTAAAAATTAATTACCTTATCCGAATCTATCGTCCACGCAGCTAACTCTGCCATTGTGCTTATTTGCGTACCCTCAATTAGAGAAAGATTTTTTATACCGCAAGCATCTGTGCATGTATTACAATTTTTGATTTGGCAAAGTACAAAATGCCGGGCATACAAAAAAATATTTCAACTAATTACTACTGCCCGCCTGCGCATTTTCTATCAACCTTTATTGATTACTTATTACTGAAGACTTAATTTTACCTTTCAGAAAGCAGACATCAGTTATTTCAACCTAAAAATTTTTATTTCCAACAAAGGCGTAAATATGAAATTCGATTTTTTAGTACCGGACATTCTTGAAATCAAAGAAAAGTATGTCCAATCCGAAACAGTTTTTCGCAGAGGACAAAGTTTGATCAATAATGAAATGTGTACTCTCGTCAGCGAGTCGGATAATAAATTTAATTTTATTGTTGAAGACCGGTTTGATGATTTTCATGTAACAATTTCGCCGTCTGAAAAGAAGTCTTCTTCGCGAAGCGAGCCTGCTTCGCTGAACGAAAGATCTAATTTCAAGCGAGGCGAGCTGTCAATTCAATGTAATTGCGACTCACATTTAGACTGCTGCCCGCACTCTGCTGCTGCGCTTATTATGCTTAGAATTAAATTTGACGAGGGAAAAAATAATGTGTCCTCAGTAAGCAGTAAGTACACAAAAAAAGAAATGATAAAACGGGTATTGAAAGAAAGACAGGAAAAAGCCGCCAAGGAAAAATTTGAAATTCATCTTGCGGAAAATATTCACGGATTTCATAAAATCAAAACAGATGAAGGAAGAACATATGAAATTACAATCAGAGATTTCGCAGAAGGCAGCGGCTACTGCTCGTGCCCCGATTTTAGGACCAACAAGCTTGGAACTTGCAAGCATTTAATTTTTGCATCGGACTATTTGAAAAAGAAATATAAAAACTCAAAAGCATTAACTAATCAAGTTTATCCTTTCGTCGAAATCTATTGCGATCCTCATTACGATTATAACATTACATGTTTTTACGAACGAAATCCTCAGCCGGAAGTAGACACTTTAATTCACAAATATTTTCTCCGACAAAGTCGGGATGTCACAAAGGACTCCGTCGGAGGATTTTCAAACGGTAGCCAGTATGTCATGCCTGAAAGATATTCTGAATTCTTGAAATTTATAAATGAAGCGAGAGAGATTAAATCAATTTTAATCCGCCCGGAAGTAAATGAAAAAATAGATAAATATTTTGATACGCAATCGCTCAAAAAACTTAGCGAAAAGATTACACCGGACTTTTCAAAAATAAAGGCTAAGCTGTTCGATTACCAGAAGGAGAGTATTTTGTTTTCTTTATTTAAGAAAGGGAATATTATTGCAGATGAAATGGGTCTTGGAAAAACGCTTCAAGCAATTGCTGTAGCTTTATTGAAAAAAGATATTTATGGCTTAAACAAGGCGTTGATAATTTGTCCGGCATCATTAAAGTATCAATGGAAAAAAGAAATAGAAAAGTTTACAGGTGAAAAAGCAGTTATAGTTGAAGGCGTCCGCAGTTACCGTCAGAAGATTTATAAAAGTGCTGGTGAGTTTTTTATCATTGCAAATTATGAAGCAGTTATGAGGGACATTACCGTCATTCATCAGTATCCGCCAGACATGATTATTCTTGATGAGGCGCAGAAAATAAAGAACTACGATACGAAAACTTCACACGCTGTAAAATCAATTCCCAAAAAACATTCTTTAGTAATTACCGGAACCCCGCTTGAAAACAATTTGCTGGATTTGTATTCGATAATGAATTTTGTTGATCCCGAAGTGTTAGCGCCGCAGTGGGAATTTTCAATGAACCATTGTTATTTCGATAAGGACAAGAGGAACATGGTAACTGGCTATTTTAATTTACAAGAACTAAAAAATAAATTAGCCGGTTATATTATCAGGCGGGAGAAGGCAGATGTTTTGAAAGAACTGCCCGCCGTTCAAGAAATGATGGTCCCGGTTGTACTTCATCCAGCGCAGGCAGAAATTCATGCCGGACTTGCAAGATCACTTGCTCCTATTCTGCACAAGAAACACAAAACCTTTTACGACATGCAGCGCATCCAGCAAATCCTTACCAGTATGAGGATGGTATGCGACTCAACTTTTCTTATTGACAAGGAAACAAATTACTCTCCCAAATTAGATGAATTGGAAACTATACTTTTAGAAAAGCTGAATATTAAAAATCGAAAAAGGAAAGTAATAATCTTTTCCGAATGGAAAACGATGCTTCATTTAATCGGTAAGATGCTGAAGACTAACGGTATTCAATACGTTACTCTTTCGGGAGATGTGCCGGTAAATAAAAGAAGCTTTTTGATAGACGAATTTGCAAATAACCCGGACACGCTTGTATTTCTTTCGACCGAAGCAGGCGGCACGGGATTAAATTTGCAGTTCGCCGATACGGTTATCAATTTTGATTTGCCGTGGAATCCCGCAAAAAAGAACCAAAGGATCGGGCGTATAAACCGCATCGGGCAAGTAAGT
>JAJYCM010000150.1 GCA_021778375.1 Bacteroidota bacterium | reverse complement strand
AAACATTGTCTTATGCTTATGCCGATAGTACGATTTATTTAAGGGACGGTATTTACAATTTTTCCTCTACCTTGAAATTAAACCGCAGCGGTTCGCAAGGAAAGTATATAAAACTTTGGGCATACCCCGGGGAACATCCTATACTTGATTTTTCCGGCGAATCGTACAGTTCCTCTTCGCGTGGAGTTTCCATTTCTGTAAATTTCTGTTACTTAAAAGGGCTTGTAATAAGAAACGCCGGTGATAATGGTGTTTATATTACCGGAGGAAATAATATTATTGAAAATTGTCAAATCTATAATAACAAGGATACAGGACTACAAATAAGCAACGGCGGCAGCAATAATTATATATACAACTGCGATGCTTATGACAATAATGATCCTGCATCAGGGGGGCAAAATGCAGATGGAATTGATGTAAAGTTAAATGCTGGTCCGGGAAATGTTATTAGAGGCTGCCGTGTGTTTGATAACGCTGATGATGGATATGATTGTTATCAAACTTCCTATCAAGTGGTCTTTGACAGCTGCTGGGCTTTCCATAATGGTTATAATCTTTGGAATATTCCAAACTTTACTGGCAATGGAAATGGCTTCAAACTTGGCGGAAATTTTGTCCCGGGTCCTCATCACGTAACAAATTGTGTTTCATTTGATAATGTTGTTAAAGGTTTTGATCAAAATAATAATACGGCAGGAGTAACGCTTTATAATTGCACTTCATTTAGGAACGGAACTTATAACTTCTCATTTCCAACTGCGCCTGCGGCCGGCAACGGTGAAGATACATTGAAAAATAATATTTCTTATGCGGGAGGATGGAATACATCAGCCGGCAGCGGAGGGGATGCAAAATTAAACAGCGCCTGCGTCCTTCAAGCTAATAGTTGGCAAAACTTCAGAGTCAGCGATACTGATTTTATTAGTCTCGATACCTCATTAGCCCGGGTTCAAAGATTAGCAGATGGGACTCTGCCTGCAACGAATTTTTTAAGACTGAATCCAAATAGTTCCTTAGTTGATGCCGGCGTTAATGTTGGAATTCCTTTTAACGGAAAAGCTCCCGATCTCGGCGCTTTTGAAAGTGGAATTTTTACAGGCGTCAGTGAAACACAAAATGTTTCTCCGACGGATTTTAATTTGTACCAAAATTATCCTAATCCTTTTAACCCAAGCACCACAATAATTTTCTCGGCTAAAGAAACCGGTATTACTGATTTAGTCGTCTATGATTTATTAGGAAGGATAGTCGCACATCTTGTGCAAGGAATGATAACTGCTGGAGAGCATAAGGTCTACTTTAATTCAGCAAATTTGCCATCCGGAATTTATATCTATAAGTTAAGTGAAGGCAGAAATACTGCAACCAAAAAAATGATATTACTAAAGTAATTATAATATCTGCGCTTAAATTAAAACATTTTTCATGAACATAAACTTAAACCAGCGGTTTTTGCACTTTAGGTTTTAATCATTCAACTAATATTATCATATAACTTGAGAGAGGAATAATGAACACAAATTCATCCAAGGAAGAGACAGTATTGAGCATCGAAAATCCAAATGCAAAAACAAAAGTAAGAGCTTATCGATGGACGATTTGTGGTTTACTTTTTTTTGCTACAACAATTAACTACATAGATAGACAGGTGCTCGGAATATTGGCTCCTGTTCTTCAAAAAGATATCGGCTGGAATGAACTTGATTACGGATATATTGTTACCGCATTTTCCGCTGCATATGCCATTGGACTTCTGTTCGTTGGAAGATTTATTGATAAAGTCGGGACAAAAATCGGTTATAGTATATCTATTTTTATTTGGAGTATAGCCGCAATGGGGCATGCTCTTGTCAAAACTGTATTTGGATTTGGGCTTGCAAGATTTGCTTTAGGAATAGGGGAGTCTGGTAATTTCCCAGCAGCTATAAAAGCAACCGCTGAATGGTTCCCTAAAAAGGAAAGGGCATTTGCGACCGGGTTATTCAACTCAGGCGCCAACATAGGTGCAGTAGTTGCGCCATTAGTAGTACCATGGATTACACTAACCTGGGGCTGGCAGGAAGCATTTATTTTTACTGGACTACTTGGGTTTATCTGGATAGTGCTTTGGGTTTGGCTATATGAAATTCCCGAGAAACATAAAAAGGTTAGCAAAGAGGAATTGGCATTCATACAAAGCGATCCGGTTGAAGTTCAAACGGAAAAAATCCCCTGGATGAAATTGTTTAAATATAAGCAGACATGGGCATTTTTTATTGCCAAATTTTTAACCGACCCAATCTGGTGGTTCTATTTATACTGGCTGCCAAAATTCCTCAATGAAAGATATCATCTTGATCTAGCAAATTTAGGACTGCCGTTAATAGTTATTTATACAATGACGAGTATAGGAAGTATAGGGGGAGGCTGGCTATCCGGTGCATTTATTAAAAGAGGATGGAGCATAAACAAAGGAAGAAAGATGGTTATGCTTATATGCGCTATCCTGATAGTACCAATAGTATTTGCTTCGGTAGTTCCGGAATGGTGGGCAGTAGGCTTGATTGGCTTAGCCGCAGCATCACATCAAGGATGGTCGGCGAATTTATTTACAACAGCTTCAGATATGTTCCCCAAAAAAGCTGTAGGTTCTGTTGTTGGACTGGGGGGAATGGCAGGCGCAATTGGGGGGATGTTTATAGCAACTGCTGCAGGATTCATCTTACAAATCACGGGTAGCTACATGATTCTTTTTATAATATCCGGCTCAGTTTATCTATTAGCTCTTCTGATTTTTCAAATACTTGCTCCTAAAATGCAAGGCGCTCAACTTTAATTACGTATTTCAATACTCCCTTTATTTTAATATTTAAATCAATAAGGTTATAAAAAATGAACACAGAAGTGTCTTATACAATTTTATCTAATATAACGTTAACGGATATTGCTTCGCTATTAAAGGCACGCAATCAAGTTAACGTTTATATATATCCAAATTCAATAAATAAAAAAGATGAGGCCGCCTTTTTTATAGGTAAAGAAAATGATGAAAAGTTACTTTATATTATCACCACCTCTGATACTAAAATGCTTAACAAATTCAACGGAGAAGTATTTGAGAATACTTTCAACGGAGAGAAGTTATACATTAAAAGATGTTCTTTGAATCATAACAATGTAATTAGCCTGCAGGAATTATTCCCGTTTACCCGACCTATTCCGATAGGACTAAGTAATTCTTTTGGTTTTGGAGATAGGCTCGGCTTGGCTAATGCAGGTCATATTAGGTCACTTAAAGGTTATAATTTCAAAGCGATATTTGCTCAGCAATCTATTAGAGAATTGTCAAGAACAAATCGTACTCCCGATGATGTACTTGACTCTGCTGTTTGGGCAGTATTTCAAGAAGGGTATAGAGACGGCTTTGGCGCCGATGCAGATCATTTAAAAACAACCAAAGATATAGATTTGATGGTGAAAGCTGGTTATAAGACTTTTACAATTGATCCAAGTGATTACATCTTAAATGGAGTTAAAGCAATAAATAAATTGGATCTGATGAAGAAGGTGGCGGAGCTGCAATGGAATGATTTCCAAGACACATCCGCAAATCTTATTACAAGATATGAGAACAAGAAATTTGACTTCGGCGGCGGATATTCTCTAAGTCCTTCAATTAATGAGATTCTAGAAGCCTGTTTAAAATATAACGGGGCAATTATTCATATAAAAAATATTTGTGATTATTTGGATAAACAATATTCGAAATATGATCATGAGATTGAGGTTTCAATAGATGAAACAGATACGATAACTACTCCTTTCGAGCATTTTTTTATTGTGAATGAACTAAAAAGATTAAATGTAAAATTTGTCAGTCTTGCACCAAGATTTGTAGGTGATTTTGAAAAAGGAATCGATTATAAAGGTGATATAGAAGTATTTAAGAAGGAATATTTAAAGCACTTGGCTATTGCAAAATATTTTGGATTTTATAAAATTAGCTTTCATTCCGGAAGCGACAAATTTACAGTCTATAATGCAGTTGCAGAAATTAACGAAGGCTTTGTCCATATAAAAACTGCAGGTACAAGTTACCTGGAAGCTCTAAAAGTCGTTGCAATTAAAGACCCGGAACTTTTTAGAGAAATTCTGGATTTTGCAGCCGGATTGTATGAAACCGAAAAGAAAACATATCATGTCTCAGCAGATATGAAAAAAATAAAGCCCGCTAACGAATACAAGGATGAAGAACTTGAAAAATTGTTTGAATCAAATGATGTTAGACAAGCGCTTCATGTTACTTACGGAAGGGTATTGACAGAGAAAAATGAAAAGTCAGAGTTGATTTTCAGAGATAGAATTTATGTTTGCCTTATTAAAAATGAAGAGCTACATTACAGCGTGTTAGTTAAACATTTTCAACGGCATATGAATCCTTTTAAGGATAAATTTTGAAAATGGAATAAGGGACAAATATTTTTTGTTTGTCTATTTAATTTGTTATTAGTTTACTTATAACGTAAAACAAATGAGATAACTATGGAAGTTCGATATACACCAGATCATATTGACTATAAATATAAAACCACCGGAGAATTGCGTAAATCTTTTTTGATAGATAATCTTTTTACTCCATCAAAAATTGAAATGGTTTATACAGATGTCGATAGAGCTATTGTGGGATCGGCTGTCCCATTAGATCAAATGCTAAAATTGGAAAGCAGCAAAAAGGAAATGGCATCCGATTATTTTGCCGAAAGACGCGAGATTGGAATAATTAATATTGGTGCGGAAGGTAAGGTTATTTTAGATGGTAAAGAATTTTCTATGGAATATAAAGATTGCCTTTATGTAGGAAGAGGCACTAAGGATATTCAATTCTTTAGCAAAATCCCTGACCAACCGGCTAAGTTTTATTTCGTCAGCTATCCTTCTCACTCTGAATATAATACGCATCACATAAAATTTATTGATACAGAACCTGCAAAGCTTGGAACAATAAAAGAGTCAAACAAGCGAATTATTTATAAATATATCCATGCTAACGGAATAAAAAGCAGTCAGCTTGTTATGGGTTTGACGGAATTAGATGAGGGAAGTATATGGAATACTATGCCGGCTCACACCCATCAACGGCGAACAGAAATATATATGTATTTTAATCTTCCAGATGATTCGATGGTGATTCATTTAATGGGCGAACCGGAAGAAACAAGACATATTATTGTAAGAAATCAAGGTGTAGTTATTTCGCCAAGTTGGTCGATTCATTCGGCGGCGGGTACTCAGAATTATACTTTTATTTGGGCGATGGGAGGCGAAAATCAGGCTTTCGATGATATGGATGTAGTTCCTATGAAAGCTTTAAAATAAAATTATCGAAGACAAAATGATTTTAGACAAATTTAACTTAGTAGGCAAAACAGCGCTTGTTACAGGATCAAATAAAGGAATAGGACAAGCGTATGCTCTTGCTCTTGCTGAATCAGGCGCCGATATAATTGGCGTTTCATCAAAAGGAGAATTTTCTGCTACCGAAAAACTAATTAAATATACCGGGAGAAATTTCTATCCCTATATAAGTGATTTTTCCGACAGGAAAGCGCTTTACAAATTTATTGGTAACGTAAAAAATGATTTCCCGAAAATTGAAATCTTAGTAAATAACGCCGGCACAATTCTTCGAAATCCAATCATAGAACATTCCGATGAGTATTGGGATAAAATAATTGAGATAAATCTTTCCGCTCAATTTATTTTGGCAAGAGAATTCGGAAAGGAAATGGTTTCTCGTGGCTATGGAAAAATTGTTTTTGTTGCTTCGCTGCTTTCCTTCCAAGGTGGGATTTTAGTGCCGGGATACGCTGCCTCAAAGGGTGGTATAAAACAACTCGTAATGGCTTTCTCTAATGAATGGGCTTCTAAAGGAGTTAATGTAAATGCTATTGCTCCAGGTTATATTGAAACCAGTAATACAAAAGCACTTCGCGAAGATAAGGTCAGGAATAAGGCTATCCTTGATAGAATTCCTGCAGGTCGCTGGGGCTTACCTGAAGATTTAATGGGAGCAGTTGTATTTCTCTGTTCTGATGCATCCAATTATTTAAACGGAAGCATAGTTACAGTAGACGGCGGTTGGATGGGAAGATAATTGGAGTTTCCCTGCTAAGCTGATTTTTTATATTCTTCAGTAACGGAGTTTAATGAGAAAAGTATCTTTCCGATACTGATTCCGCCATTACCCTCAAACGTGCAATTTTTTGGATGGTTCTTGCAGTTTATATTACAATAATTTTCCTCCGGCAGAATTATTGTGTTATCGTTGCCGAGCGGTCCCCAAAGTTTTGGAGAACATGCCGGTAGTGGGCAAAACATTGAGAGTGTTTTAATTCCCAAAGCCGCGGCAATGTGCATCGGCCCGGTACTTGAAGAAATTAAAATATCTAATGCTGCAAAGTTCAAAATGGAATTTCTCAAATCTGATCCGTCATTTGTATATTCCACCCCTTCAAGGTTTTGTATTTCCGGCGGAACAATATTATCCGTAACAACAATCTTAAATTGATTTGTATTTTGTAGTCTCTTTATAAGCTGCAAATAAGTTCTTACCGGTAAATTCGGAGCTGAATGTCCGTTGGATGAATGAATCCCAACAATTATTTTATTCTCGTTAAGTAATCGCAATCTTGTTT
>JAJYCM010000149.1 GCA_021778375.1 Bacteroidota bacterium | reverse complement strand
ATATTTTCCCACCTTGACATAGATTCGGGAGTATTTTCTTCTTTAAATATTCTTAGAACACCTAGCTCGTCGACGAGCGCGCGGGAAAGCTCGCCTACCGAAAGTTTATCTTTTAGTCCTATATATTTTTCAATCAATAGCCGGAATTGCTTAACGTTTTTTTGAATTCTTTCTTTTATGTCGATAACTTCAAACACTCTTGCCATAGTATCGTACAAATTAAGATCAAGCTTTCTTGCAAAGGCAATCATTCTTTTTATAGTAGTGCTGCCGATTCCTCTTTGGGGGAAATTCATAATTCGCAGCAGACTCTCTTCATCATTTTGATTTGAAATTATACGAAGGTAAGCAATAATATCTTTCACTTCTTTTCTTTTATAGAATTCAACGCCGCCGATAATTCTATACGGCAACCGTTCCTTTCGGAAAATATCTTCAAGCGCTCTTGACTGTGCATTTGTACGGTATAGGATCGCAAAATCTTTCAGGGATAATTTCTTTTTGGAGATTTCATGTTTAATAAATTTTGCTATTTGGTAAGCTTCGTCTTTTTCATCTGAGCATTTAATTAATGTCAGCAATTCGCCGTCATTATTTTCAGTCCACAGAGTTTTAATAATTTGGTCTTTATTATTTTTAATAACCGAATCCGCAGCTAGTAAGATGTTTTTAGTCGACCGGTAATTTTGCTCAAGCTTAAAGATTTTATGTTTCGGGAAATCTTTTTCAAAGTCAAGCATATTACCAATGTTAGCACCGCGCCAGCTATAGATACTCTGCGCATCATCGCCTACGACACAAATCTTCCCCTCTCTGGTAACCAATAACTTTAGCAACTCATATTGTGCTTTATTTGTATCCTGAAATTCATCAACTAAGAGATATCCGAATTTCTTTTTATATTTTTGAAGAATCTTCTCGTTGGAGTTAAACATTTCAATCGGTTTTAGAAGAAGGTCTTCAAAATCCATCGCGTTATTTTCGATTAATCTTTTCTGATACTCCTCAAAAATATCAGCAATCTTTTCTTCGATAAAAGACTTAACATGATTCGCCCGGTACTCTTTAGGAAAAATCATATGGTTTTTCAAAAAGCTAATTCTATGCTTTACTGAATTCGGAGTAACGCTGTCAAGATTTATTTCAAAATTTGAAATTATGTTAGAGACAAGCGAGTGTGAATCTTCTGCATCGTAAATGGAGAAGTTACTTTTGTAGTTAATATTGGCCGCTTCAATTCGTAAAATTTTTGCAAATACGGAATGGAAAGTACCCATCCAAATTTTGTCGGCTTTTATACCGGCTAATTCTCGGATTCTTGCTTTCATTTCGTTGGCAGCTTTGTTAGTAAAAGTTAAGGATAAAATGCTTTCAGGTTCATAGCCATTTTCAATTAGATAGGCAACCTTGAAAGTAAGAACGCGGGTTTTTCCAGAACCGGCACCGGCAACAATCATTTCGGGACCACTGTCGTATTCTACTGCTTTTCTTTGTTCGCTGTTTAATGATTTTAGATTTACCATAATTCCCATCTATAAACATTTGAGGATTTTTGACTTGCAAATATATTGAAAATTTAGTCGAATAAAAAGGGAAGAAAAAAGTTAATCTGAGGAATTTTTGCAGCAAAATAAAGATATAAAAAATTGCGACTTGTGGAGAAATGCAGTAGCGGAATACAATGGAACTAATGAGAATTAGACTTTTAATCCTTAATCGGAGCAAGGGGGTATTCTGTATGTCGCATAGAATGAACTTTATTAGCAACAGGTATGGTCACTTCCCTGCTTACTCGAGTTTCGAAATAATCTCTAAATCTGGTAATCATAAATCTGACAGGCCAGGCGGCAGCTTCGCCAAGAGCACAAATTGTATTCCCTTCAATATTGCTTGCAACAGAGATAAGCAAATCAAGGTCATGAGTTGAACCTTCTCCTTTGGCAATCCTATTCAATAATTTTAGCATCCAACCAGTTCCCTCTCGGCAAGGAGTGCATTGTCCGCAACTTTCATGGTAATAAAATTTTGCAATGCGTGCCAGAACTTGTACCAAGTCTGTGTCTTCATCCATTACGATAATTCCGGCAGTTCCGATAGATGTGCCAGCAGCTTTAAGTGATTCGGCATCCATTTTAATTCCCTCAATCTGCTCTCCGCGCAAGGGAGGCATAGAAGAGCCGCCAGGGATAACGCACAGAATTTTTTTATTACCGGGAACACCGCCGCCGTATTTGTAGATCAGATCAGTTAATAAAGTTCCCGAGGGCAATTCATAAATTCCTGGATTATTAACGTGCCCGCTTAAGCCATATAGAATTGTGCCGGGATGTTTAGGTTCTCCGATTTTGGAAAACCATTCCCAGCCTTTATTTATTATAGGAGGGACATTGGCAACAGTTTCAACGTTGTTAATTGTAGTCGGACAACCCCACAAACCATTTTGAGCGGGGAACGGCGGCTTCACACGAGGATAACCACGCTTGCCTTCAATGGAATTCATTAAGGCAGATTCTTCTCCGCAAATATAAGCCCCGGCTCCTTTATGGACATAAATATTAACAGAATAATTGCCACCTAATTTTTCCTTCATCTTATCGCCTACAAACCCATATTCATAAGCATCAGCTAAAGCTTTTTCGAGAAGTTTAATCCATTTATGGTATTCACCTCTGATATAAATGTAAGCGGCATTAGCTTGTATTGCATAAGCTTCAATTAAAGTACCTTCGATTAATTGATGAGGGTTGAATTCAAGGATTTGCCTATCCTTAAAAGAGCCAGGTTCGCTTTCATCACCATTGATACAAAGATATTTAGGTTTGCTTGAAGTTTTAGGCATAAAGCTCCATTTCAAACCAGCAAAAAACGCTGCACCTCCTCTGCCTCTAAGCCCGGATTTTTTCACCTGATCTATTATGTCGTCAGGTGTTTGAGAAAAAGCTTTTTTTAATGCAGTATAACCGCCGTTTTGAATGTAAACGTCAATTAGATGTAGGTCTTTTATATCAGGAAGGACAATCTTTTCCATTATTTATTCTTCAGAGATTCTATAATTTGATCGATTTGTTTAATATTTAAATTTTCAAAATAATCTTCATTAACCGCAATCATCGGAGCTGTACCGCATGAACCCATGCATTCAACTTCTTCCAATGAAAACAGTTTGTCTTCTGTAACTCCGCCGTTTTCTATTCCTAATTTTTCTTTGACATGATCATATATTTTATTCCCGCCTCTTAACATACAAGAGACATTAGTACAAACCTGGAGATGAAATTTGCCGACCGGCTTTTCATGATACATAGTATAAAAAGAAACTATGCCTAAGATTTCTTCTTCCTTCATATCGAGTACATTGGCAACTTCCTTCATTACTTCATAGGAAATCCAACCGTTCTGTTCCTGTGCAATGTAAAGGACTCCCATAACTGCCGGACGTTTTTCTGGGTAATGCGAAATAACTTCGTTTATTCTGTTAAGATTTTCTGGTGTGAATGTAAATTCCATATAATAAGTTTAAGTTTAAGATCAAGTTTAAGATTAAGTTTCCTACTTGTCAGCTTCGCCCATAACAGGATCAAGACTTCCGACTATAGCTACGACATCTGAAATCATGTGTCCTTTTACCAAATGAGGAATAGCTTGAAGATTAACAAACGAGGGAGAGCGAATTTTGCACTTCCACGGATGTCCTTCTCCTTTGCTGACTAAATAAAATCCAAGTTCACCTTTAGGATTTTCAACTGCGCTGTAAATTTCTCCTACGGGAGGATTGATCCCAAAATTGATTATCATAAAGTCATGTATTAATTCTTCCATTTTGGAATATACTTCTGCTTTTTTGGGAAGAACTTTTTTTGGTTGGTTAGCCATCGTTTCACCTTGAGGCATTTTATCAAGGATTTGGCGGACTATTTTTGCACTTTCATAAGCTTCATCAACTCTAACGAAATACCGTGCTAAGCTGTCGCCTTCTTTATGAGTAATAACCTTAAAGTCCATTTCATTATAAAAGAGGTAAGGAGTAGCTCTTCGCAAATCAAACTCAACTCCGCTTCCACGTAGGTTAGGACCAGTTAGCCCAAGGTCAATTGCATCTTCAGATGAAACAACTCCGATACCTTCAAGTCTTTCAATAAAAATACGGTTAGTATTTAAAAGTCTTTCACACTCTTCAAGTTTTTCATCAAATTGATCGATGAACCATTTAACTTTTGCAAGGGCTTCAGGTTGAGCATCATTTGCAACTCCGCCAATACGAGTATAACTGTTTGTAAACCGTGCACCGCAAAGGATATCCCAAATGTCAAGGATTTTTTCGCGTTCTCTTAAAGTCCATAGGAAAATCGTTAAAGCTCCAACATCCATAGCAAGGGCGCCCATAGCCACAAGATGGGAAGCAATACGTGCAAGTTCAGCAACCATCATTCTGATATATTGAGCTCGCGGAGGCACTTCAATACCGGCTAATTTTTCTACTGCAAGAACATAGGCTACATTATTTGCCAGCGGGGCAAGATAATCAAGACGGTCGGTATGAGGGACAAATTCGTAATAGGACATATTTTCAGCCATCTTTTCATAACCTCTATGAAGATAGCCGAGTTCAGGGACACAAGCCATAATAGTTTCCCCGTCAAGCCGGAGCAGCAAGCGAAGCACTCCATGGGTAGCAGGATGTTGAGGGCCCATGTTTAGAATCATTTCATTTTCAAGCGCATCTTCGATTGTAATGTTTGTATCAGCTCTTAAGAGAGCTTCAACTATTTTTGGGTGGACATCGTCTTTAGTTAATTTCTGCATATTATTTCATTATTTCTTTGGTAGTGGAAGCGAGCCGGGGATTCCCATCAAAGGAAAATCTTTTCTTAAAGGATGATATTCAAAATCTTCCGGCATATACATTCGGCGAAGATCGGGGTGGTTATTAAATTTTATACCGTACATATCATAGACTTCCCTTTCTTCCCAGTCAGCAGTTTTCCAGATAGAAGAGACTGTATCAATCGAACAATCAGACTCATCAACGTTTGATTTTAGAGACAGCCTGAAATTATTTTTGAGGGAGAAAATATGATAGACAATAGTAAAACGGTTTTTAGGCTTTGCCCAATCAATAGCGGTAACATCTTCGCATAGGTTGAACTGCAAATCGCCGTCATCTTTTAAGAACTTACATACATCCACTATATTTTTCTTGTCAAATATAATTGTAAGTTCATTTCTATATTCGACAAATTCAAAGTTAACGTCTTTGAATTTATCATTTAATTTTTGAATGACTAAATCTTTTAATTCCATAATTTCAATTATTTTGTAGAACGTTTAGAACAGGTAACGGTACATCCTGGAAATCTCTTGCTTTAGTTCCTCTGATTTTTTCTTGGATTTGAAGAAGTGCATTTAGCAAATTATCCGGGCGCGGCGGACAGCCGGCGACATATACATCCACAGGCAAAAATTGGTCTATGCCTTGAACGACAGAATAAGACCTATACATTCCACCGGAAGAGGTGCAAGCTCCCATAGCAATTACCCATTTCGGATCGGGCATTTGGTCATAAATTTTCTTAACTACATGGGACATTTTGTATGTAACAGTTCCTGCAACAATCATTAAATCGCATTGGCGTGGAGTAAAGCGCATCACCTCAGACCCAAACCGGGCTATATCATATCTCGGATCGCCAGAAGCCATCATTTCAATAGCACAGCAGGAAATACCCATGGGCATAGGCCACACAGAATTTTCCCTTGACCAGGCAACCAGAGCATCGATTGTTGTGGTTAAGAAGCCATCTTGAGTAATTTTTGCTTCTAATCCCATTTGAAACCGCCTTTCTTATAAGCGTATAAATATCCCAATTCCAATACAATTAAAAAGATTACCATTGATACAAAAACGGATATTCCGTTTTCTATATATAATTTTTTGAATTGAACAGCCCAGGGATAAATGAAAATTACTTCCAGATCAAAAATGATAAAAAACATTGCAACAAGATAATACTTAACCGACATTCTTTCATGGGTAGTGCCAACTGGTTTCATTCCACTTTCATAGGTAGAAAGCTTTGCCTGAGTTGGGCGTTTAGGACCAAATATTTCCGATGAAAAGACAGTAGCCACGGCAAAAACTATTGCAACGGCGATAACTAAAAACACTGGGATATATTGAACAAGCATAATTAGACTTCGTTTTTTTGTTGGGCAAAATTATCCAAAATTTGTCTGATTGTCAATTTAAACGAGTGAGGGATATATCAAGATGTTTAATAAATTAGTCAAAATAAATTTAGCTTCAGTTGTTTTGGAATTATTTTTTTATAGAAATTGAAAAAAATGAGACATTCCTTTACACTTAACGTTTGAGTAGGGACAAATGAATATTGAAATGAAGGAACGGAAAATGTAATTAAAATTACTGTTATATTAGCTTAATATAGGGCACTTCTAATAACTTCAAAACCTGCCTGCGGCAGGTTGGTTCTTTGCGTTGAATTTTTATAAAAGATAGTATTTACAAGTTCATATATAGAACTTCTCACTTTTTAAGCTTATAAAGTTTTTGAGAAGGCATAGCAATATTCAGAATAGTTACTTTCCGATTTACTACTTTCTATGAAAATTTTATTTATTTTACATAAAACAAAAAAAAGGTCTGATTTTTATGGAATTACAATTCATCGGAGC